>JAITKH010000115.1 GCA_031278535.1 Planctomycetota bacterium
TCCTGGGGCAGCACTTCGGCCACGAAACGATCGATGCCGACCTCCCTGGCGATGGCGGCGGCGGTGCCGGGATTGTCGCCGGTGAGCATGACGACGTCGAGACCGATCCGGCGCAGCGCCCGGATGGCGGCGGCGCTCGACTTCTTCACCACGTCCGCCACCGCCACCAGCCCGATCAGGCGGCCGTCGAAGGCCGCATACATGACGGTCTTGCCTTCGCCCGCCAGCCGCTCCGCGTCCGCAGCCATTCTTTCCATATCCTCCGCGGCGACGAGTCGCTCCCGCATGAACCTGGCGTTGCCGATAAGCGCCCCGCCTCCGTCGATTTCGGCCTCCACCCCCCGGCCGGGAACCGCCGCGAAACGCCCGACCGGAATCGGTTCGATTCCCTCCCCGGAGGCGCGCCTCACAACGGCTTCGGCCAGCGGATGTTCGGATGCCTTTTCCAGCGAGGCCGCCAGCCGGAGCAGCCGCTCCGGGGCGACGCCAGGGACGGGCAGGACATCGGTCGCTTCCGGCCTGCCTTCGGTTATGGTGCCGGTCTTGTCCAGTACCACCACTTGTATTTTCCTCGCCGTTTCCAGCGCCTCGCCCGACTTGATGAGGATGCCGTTCTCGGCTCCCTTGCCCGTTCCCACCATGATGGCGGTCGGAGTGGCGAGGCCGAGGGCGCAGGGACAGGCGATGATCAGGACGGAAATGAAGATGGTCAGGGCGAACCTGAGGTCGCCGGTAGAGAGATACCAGGCTGTGGCGGACCCTAGGGCGATCAGGCAGACGATCGGCACGAACACGCCCGACACCACGTCGGCCAGCTTGGCGATGGGCGCCTTGGAGCTCTGCGCTTCCTCCACCAGGCGGATAATCTGGGCCAGGACGGTTTCCTTCCCAACCCTGGTCGCCCGGAAGGTGACGCTGCCGTTCTTGTTGATGGTGGCGGCGTACACGGAGTCGCCGGCCTTCTTGTCCTTAGGCATGCTTTCGCCGGTCAGCATGGACTCGTCGATGGCCGTCTCGCCCTCCAGCACTTCGCCGTCCACCGGTATCTTGTCGCCGGGACGCACCCGCAGCACGTCCCCAGCCTCCACCTCGTCGATGGGGATTTCTTCGTCCCGCCCGTCCCGGACGACGATGGCGGTCTTGGGGGCCAGGCCCATCAGCCGCTTGATGGCCTCGGAAGTCCTGCCCTTCGACACCGCCTCCAGGGACTTCCCCAGAAGGATCAGGGCGATGATGACTCCGGCGCTTTCGAAATACAATCCTTCCACGGCGACCAGGTTGCCGATCAGGATTTGCCATACTTCGTAAAGGCTCCAGATCACCGCCGCCGACGTGCCGATGGCGATAAGCGAATCCATGTTGGGGGCGCGAGCCAGGAGCGCCCGGAAGCCGACCGAATAAAACCGCCTGCCGACATAGACGATGGGGATGGTGAGCAACACCTGGACGACGGCGTAATTCAGCGGATATTGCATGGGATCGAGCAGTCGCGGAATGGGAAAGCGGAGCCACCACACCATCGACCCCATGGCGAGGTAGAGGAGCGGCGCTCCGAACAGCGCGGCGATGCCGAAATTGTTCCAGAGGGCGCGGATTTCCGCTTCCTTGCGCAGGCGGTCGGCGTCGACGGCGGCGGCGTTCTCCACGGCCAGCGCCTGGTAGCCGGCCTTTTCAATCGCCCGCTTTATGTCGGACAGGCGGATCGCGGCCTTGTCATAGGACACCCTGGCCTTTTCGCTGGCGAAATTGACCGAAACGGCAGTCACGCCGTCCAGCCTCCCCAGCACCTTTTCAATCCGGGCGGCACAGGCGGCGCAACTCATGCCGCCGACGGGAATAGTCGCCTCGGCCATGTCCCCCGTTTCCGCCAGGCCGTAGCCCGCCTTCGCCACAGCCTCGCGGATGGCGCCGGGGGCGAGAACGGAGGCGTCGTACTCGACCGCCAGCTTTTCCGCCGCGAAATTGACGCTGGCCGTCCTCACTCCCGCCAGCCGGCCAACCACTTTTTCCACACGCCGGGCGCAGGCGGCGCAGCTCATGCCGGTTACAACAAAGGTCTCGCGCCCGCTCCCGGCCGGACCCGTAACGCTTGCAGTCATGGAAACGCCCTCCTATGAGATCGTCTTTTGTGGATTTTCAGGCAAACCCCCATTTTTTCATAGCCTGGAAAAATAATCCTTGGCCCGCTTGAGAAACTCCCTGGCCACGACAATGTTGGCGCCGTCGTCCCGGCGATTCTTCTCGCCCACCGGGATGGGATTGCAGCCTCCCCGCCGCCGTTCCAGTACGGAAAGCTTGAAGGCGTTGCCGCAGGCCTTGCAAATTACGCTGTCGCCGCTCTGGCGGTACCCGGCCGGGCCGCAGGCCTGGCAGGCGTTGAAAACCACCCGGATGGTCCGATCGGGCGCCGTCACGGCGATGATCTCCATTGTATACCCTTCGATGACGACTGGATAAAATCGGGCGATATTGGAAAGATCCTTCCTGGCAATCACCAGATCGCCGTCCACCACCGCCGCCTCTCCCCCGGCGGCGGGGAATATCGCCGCGGCGAAAAGAAAAGCGAGCGCGACCGGAATACGATGAATACGTTTCGACATGACATTCCTTTCTGTACATAACGGCAAAAGTCCTGTTTCCGGTCCGGCCGCCGGGGACTCCCCGACGCGGACCAGTGGTCTGAAAAGACCCAATCCATGGGTTCCGAAGTCCGTTCGCCCCGGGACCGACCGCCGATGCCCTCGGGGAATTCACTTCCCCGGA
>JAITKH010000144.1 GCA_031278535.1 Planctomycetota bacterium
CTCTTAGCGTTCCGTAAAGTCTCAATCTCTGCTTGAGACTTTACGGGGATTGCCCCGGTTCATCCGGTTTCCGCCTCCGGGGCAGCGAATTCCCCTCCGGCATCAGAGGTCAATCCCGGAACAAACGGACTTCAGAATTTGGAAAGATTGAGACTGTACAGACCACTAGCGTTCATGCCTAAGCGGAACCCGTCAGCAATCAGGCTGATCGCCTCCCTGACGTCCATAATCTTGAACGTCGATTCCGTCCGCCGGCAGCAAAAAATACGGGATGGAAAGCCGGATCAGACGACGATGTTTATGCGGTGCATCACCGGTCGCATTCCCGCTTCTTTCTCACGATCTCTTTCGGCGCCCGGCTCCTCTTCCCCGTTTTCGGAGTTCTTCCCGCTGCCGCCGTTTCTGTCGCGCTTCTTGCCGCCTCCGTCGGGATTGCGCTCCTCCTCCTGCCGGATGCCGTGTTCCTCTTTTTGCCTCAGACTGATGACGACCTGATCCTCCTCGCGATCCAGCTCGCGCTGGACCGCGGCGTGGGCGATCTCCTGTCCGTTGCTGACGCCTTCGTTATGGCCTTGGACCTGCTGCACCAAGCTGGTCTTGACAAGGCTGTCCTGAATCGCGGCCAGACCACTGCTCATAACTTTCTCCAGTCCGGAACCCGCACTCCAGATCGAGGAACCCTCCCGCCCTTTCCCATGATAAATAAACGGCCGGCAAAAAACAATCTTTAATCCCGATCCGGGCGGGAGGGACGGCGGGCGGGCCATGCGGTTTTGTTTTTTGCCAACGACGAGAGAAAGTGATATACTGATTAACAGCCGGAGGGGTGGCGCCGGTCCACTTGACCCCGGCAGGATAGGAGGATGCTATGAGTAGAATTGTATTGATTGGGGCGAATCATGCCGGAACAGCGGCGGCAAATACGATTTTGGACAAGTATCCGAAAAACGAACTCACCATCGTCGATCGCAACGATAACATCAGTTACCTTGGTTGCGGCACAGCCCTCTGGATCGGCAGGCAGATCGATGGATACGAAGGGTTGTTCTATTGCTCAGCCGATCAATTGAAAGGGAAAGGTGCCAGGGTGCTGATGGAGACTTCGGCGGAGCGGGTGGATTTTGCCGCCGGAAAAGTAACGATTGCCGGCAGGAACGGAATACGGGAGGACATTCCCTACGACAAATTGATTCTCGCCACCGGTTCAGTTCCCATCATGCCCGCTATTCCCGGCAACGATTTGGGCGGCATCCAGCCGGTGAAGCTGTTTCAGGACGGCAAACGGGCAAACGATCTCATGAATGATCCGGCCGTCCGATCCGTAGCCGTAATTGGCGCCGGCTACATAGGGGTGGAATTGGCGGAGGCGGTTTGCCGGCGAGGCAAGAACGCTCTGTTGTTCGAGGCCGAGACGACCAGTCTTTCGAGCTATTATGACGATTGGTTCACCCATGACATGGACGGCATATTGAGAGATAAGGGAATACAGCTTCATTTCGGCGAGAAGGTTCGGGAGTTCAAGGGTTCGGGAAAAATCTCCGCCGTCTTGACCGACAAAGGGGAATACCAGGCGCAAATGGCGATAATGGCCATCGGTTTCCGCCCGAATACCGTTCTTGCCAGGGATAGCCTTGAAACCATCGCCAACGGGGCGTACAAGGTAAACCGTCGCCAGGAGACAAACGTTTCCGGAGTGTATGCCGTTGGCGACTGCGCTACCGTTTTTTCAAATGCCTTGAAAGACAGCGCCTACATAGCGCTCGCCACGAATGCGGTACGCGGCGGCATCATAGCCGCCCATAACGCTTGCGGAACCGTCCTGGAATCGCCCGGAGTGCAGGGATCGAACGGCATCAGCATCTTCGGCTACAACATGGTGTCCACCGGCATCAGCCTCAAGGCGGCCGCAAAGGCCGGGTTTGACGCACTCGCCGCCGATTGGGAAGATTTGCAAAAACCGGCTTTCATTAAAGATGGTAACAAGAAAGTGAAGCTTCGCGTCGTCTACGACAGGAATTCCCGAAGACTGTTGGGCGCCCAAATGGCATCCCGATATGACATCTCCATGGGCATCCACATGTTTTCCCTGGCAATCGAGGAAGGTGTGACCATCGATAAACTGAAACTACTGGACATCTTCTTCCTCCCCCATTTCAACCAGCCCTACAATTACATCACCATGGCCGCCCTTACAGCCAAATAGGAGGGCGGGATTATATTTTCTGTTGGTCGTACGCTAGTGTTCCGTAAAGTCTCAATCGTTCCTGGCTTTCGCGCGACGGCAGTTCATGCAGGGCGGCGTCCGCCCGCAATCGGGAAATGAGGATGGCCCGGGCGGGCAATCGCCCGGCCAGCGGCGCAGAGGCGCCATCGGCGACCAGGCGGAAATCATGTTCGGGCAGCCACCGGACGAGTTCCCCGAGCCTGTCGGCGGCATGGCCGAGCCTGGTGATTCCCTGGCTGTTCTTGCGGTTGAGGCGAATGTTCACGGGCATGGCGCAGAGGTTCGCCTCCCCACGGCGGATGGGAGACAAGGCACAGCGGGACGCATTGCAAGGCATAGCAGAAGACCGTCTCCGAGGCTGTGGAGCGGACGGCGTCGCGGCAGGCGTCTGTTCAACACCAAGGAAAAGAATCGCCATGCCTCTTTTCAACCTATGCCGGATGATTACGACTGCAAAATTTCCAAAAGTCCACAAGGAGAAACGCCATGATAAACGTCGCCGCCTCAAGCGTGGATGATTCCAAGCCGAAGCGGTATAGGATCGAATCCCGGTTCAGGAATATGAACATTCTTTTTTTGTTGCTGCTGGCCGCGCTCCTGGCGCTGGTGGTCGGGTTGGTGGTCAAGGACATCACGGAATCCGCCTCCAGCGACTATGTCCGTTTTTACTCCGGTGAAGCCATGGGCAAATTCAATGCGTACCTGAATCGCGAGCTCGGGCTCGTGACGAAGGTCGCCCGTTCCGGGGCGCTCATCAACTGGTTCGCCGACGAAACGAATCCGGACAAGAAGGCCGCGGCCTACGAGGAGATGATGAGTTATGCCGACATGCTCTACAGCGCGGAGCTCTATTTCGGTATAAACCGGTCGTTGAACGAATATTCCGTCAAAAAAGGGGCTCCATTTACCGGTTTCGCGCCTTTCGACGTTCTTGATCCGGCAAAGGAATACGACCATTGGTATTTCGACTGCGTTCACTCGTCGTCCGACTACGCCTTGAATATCGACATTGATAAGGTTACGGACCAGAAGCGGCTGTGGATTAACCATAAAGTTATGCGTAACGGCGAAATACTTGGGGTATTCTGTTCGGGATTGCGGTTTTCCCGCATTGTTAATGATCTTTTCGGCAAATACGACAGCACGGAGGTTTTGGGTTTTGTTGTGGACGAAAAGGGCGTTATACAGATGGACAGCATGGTTGCGGGGAGCGATGCGCCGCCTGAATACGGGGAGGGCCGGAGGATACAGGCCATAAGCCTGGACCCCGCCTTCCTGTCCGCGTTGGCGGCGCATTTCGAAGGCATCTCCGCCTATTTTTCCCAACGGGATGAGCCGCGCCTGGTCAAATTGACAACAGGCCCGTACAGCTTCGCCTCTCTGGCGCCTATCGCGGGTACCAACTGGACGGTGGTGACGCTGTTCAATTCGAAATCGCTGTTCAGCGCGGCAAAATTAACGCCGCTCC
>JAITKH010000183.1 GCA_031278535.1 Planctomycetota bacterium
CCCCGCCGCCCGGCGCCGGAAGGTCTTTGTTCCCGTTCACGCTTTCGGCCGACTCGGCATTGATGGCACTTGTTTCGCCTGCTGATCGATCAATCGACAGGCGCCCGGTTTTGGCCGAAGCGGCGATCAATCCGATCACTTTCATCGACAACAATTCGGCCCGCATAGCGTCGGTGCCGTTGAAATCGCGTATCCGTTTGGCCATTTGGGCGGGAGTGACGTGATAGGTTTTGGCCAGGCTCTCGATTTGCTGCGCCATATCCTCCGAATTTACCTGGACATTTTCTTCCCTGGCGATTCGGCCGCAAAGCAGCAACCATTTGACGCCGCGGGCAGCGTTTTTTCTCAACTCCGGACGGAGTCTTTCCCGCAATTCGGTTTCCACCTCGGCATACAGGGCATTGTCCTTGAATTTTTCCTTTTCTTCGCTGAGCCGGATGGCGATCCTTCTTTCGGTTTCCGCGTCCAGAATATCCTGGGGCGGCTGAAAATCGGCGGCAACCGTGAGTTTGTCGATAATCTCTTCCGATTGATCCGCCATGGCCCTGCCCGCAGCTTCCAAAGTGAGCTTTTCGCGGACAAGCCGCCGCAGGGTACCGAGATTGCCTGTTCCCAACCTGACGGCCAGCGTGTCGTCAAGAGGGGGAAGGACAGGCCGTTTGATCTCCTTGATCGCCACCTCCACTTCCGCCGGTTTGCCTCGCAATGCGTGAACCGGATGGGTCATCGGCAGGTCCAGTGTGAGGCGTATGATGTCTTCCGGCGATGCGCCGGTGAATTTCTCGACCAGTTCGGGACAGGGGAGATCGAAAAGTTTGTCGCCGGCAACACGGAGACATTGCCCTTCGAGACGCTTGATTTCCTCGCCTTCGCACACGACCCTGATATTCACCGTCAGGATGTCGCCTTCAATGGCCAGTCCGGAAACCTCTTCCATTTTGGCCAGCGAATATCGAGTTACCTCAATAAAACGATCAATGTCCGCGTCGGAAACTTCTATGGGGCGCGAATCGAGTTCCATCCCCAGATATTGGGGCAGGACAAAATCCGGCTCGACCGTCATTTCAAATTCCATGACGTACGGCTGCCCGGGCCGGATCGGTTCATTGCGACGCTTGTCGTCCAACGGGCTCATTGGACGGAGGCGCGAATCGTCCAGGGCCTTTGCCAAATGGGTTTTCAGGAGTTCTTGCCGGGCGGCGCCGGCGGCTTCGGACGAGAACTTTTTTTCCAGGGAGCGCCGCGGCGTCTTTCCTTTGCGGAACCCCTTGATGCGCACCAGATTGTTGATGCTTGTGTAACTCTCGTCCAATGCCCTGGTTATTTCCTCGGGATCGAACGCCAAACACATCCTTTTGCGGCAGTATCCGATGTCTGTCAATTCAACTTTCATGCGCGTCCACCCGGATCAAGGCAATATACCATCGACAAGTCTCCATTACAACCGGCTCCGCAACCGGAGCGAAACGCCAACCCTATCATATTTCATACGACGGCGGTTGTCAATCCTTTTCACCGGAAGTCAGGGCCATTTTAGGGTTAACGCGTTCAACTTTTCGATAACACCGCCCTGGTTAAGGTAAACAGCGCCTGGAGACATCACTGGAATCGGTATTTCGAAAACCGAATTGCCCATCTTCCGGCGGCGATGCATGCGCCGCGATTTTTCATTTCCGGAGCGGATTTTCCGTTTTTTTTTGACATTTTCTCTTCATCTCCCACACTATCCCCATAGCGGTCGTCTGTTTCACCTTGCCATAGGCGTAAGAAATCCCACCCTCGCGGCAGGTCGGGGCGGGAAACGATTGTCTCTTGTCGGTGAAGGAAAGCATAATGCGAAAATTTTTCGTCCTGCTGACGCTGGCCGCTTTCGCCATGTATGTCGGCTGGCGATACTGGACAATTGAAGGCAACGTCGAGGCGGGCCGGGGCGATGCCGCCAACCAGGTGGTGGCGGTGGAGACCGCGACGATTCAGCGCGCCGATCTCCGGGATATCACGGTTTTCACCGGAAGCGTCCGGGCGGAAGAGCGTTACGACGCCGCCCCGAAGATTTCCGGAATCATCCGGGCGATCAATTTCGACGTCGGGGACACGGTGCGCCGCGGCGACATTCTCGCCGTGTTGGACGACGACGAATATGTTCTCGACGTCGAACGGGCCGAGGCTTCCCTCAAGGTGTCGCAAGCCGTCGCCGTGGACGCCGAAAGCCAACTCACCATTGCCGCCCGCGATTTCGCCAGGGCTGAAAATCTCCGCCGGGAATCGGTGATATCGCCCCAGGAATTCGATCGCTATGACGCTGCCCTGAAGGCGCAGGAAGCCAAGCGCGACACCGCCAGGGCGGAGGTGCGCCTGGCCGAGGCGGCCCTGAAGACGGCGCGCGTGCGCCTTGGCTACACCCGGGTCACGGCCGACTGGAGCGGCGGCCAGGAGACCAGGGTCATCGGCAGGCGTTTCATGGACGCCGGGGCGCTGGCAACCGCCAACACTCCCATCCTTTCGGTCCTCGATATCAGCGTCGTCAGGGCGGTTATCGCGGTGAGCGAAAAACGGTATCCCGGGATTGTTCCGGACGGCGAAGCGCGGGTATTCACCGACGCCTTCCCCAACCGCGTTTTTGAAGGCAGAATCGCCCGCATTCCCCAGGAGTTGGATACGCTGACCCGCGAAGCCGAGGTGGAGGTGCGGATAGAAAACCGGGATTATATCCTCAAGCCGGGCATGTTCATCCGGGCGAACATCGAATTCGCCCGCAATCCCGACGCCGTCGCCGCGCCGCTGGAGGCGGTGGTGCGCCGGGACGACGGCAGCCGCGGCGTGTTCCTGGTGGATGAGGAGCGCTCAAGCGTGTCCTTCCGCCCGGTGACGGAGGGGATAGTGGACAGGGGACTGGTCGAACTGGTGGGCGGCGAGGACATGGACGGGCGCGAGGTGGTGGCGCTGGGGCAGCACCTCCTGAAGGACGGCATGACGATCCGCGTCTCGGGCGGCGCCCAGGCGGCGATCGCAGGGAGGAACCCATGAATCTGCCGCGTTTCGCCATTCACCGGCCGATCTTTACCGTCATGATCACCCTTATCGTCGTGATCATCGGCGGGATTTCCCTTTTCCGGCTGCCGCTCGATCTGATGCCCGACATTTCGAACCCCATTGTCAGCATCCGGACCGAATACGAAAACGCCGGGCCGGAGGTGGTGGAGGAGTTGGTCACCCGCCCGATTGAGGAAGCGGTGGCGGCGGTGCCGGGCGCCGAGGAGGTGACGTCCAATTCGTCGGAGGGCAACTCGAACGTCGTCGTCCGTTTCGCCTGGGGAGTCGATCTCGACGCTGCCGTCTCGGACGTCCGCGACCGTATCGATCGGATTATCAGCCGGCTCCCGGACGACTGCGACCGGCCGGTGCTTTTCAAGTTCGATTTCTCGTCGATGCCCGTGATCTTCGTCGGCATATCGAGCGAAATGGATCCGGTGGCGCTGCGCACCCTGATAGACGAGCAGATCAAATTCCGCATTGAAAGCATCAACGGTGTCGCTTCCATGAGCCTTTTTGGCGGACGGGAGCGGGAAATCCTGGTGAATCTCGATCCCTATCGCCTGAAAGCCGTCGGCGTTCCGATTTCCCGCGTCATGTCGATCTTGAAACTGGCCAACGTCAACCGTCCCGCCGGGTATGTGGACAGCGGCAACCACGAAATAACCATCCGCGCTCCAGGCGAGTTCGCCAACATGGAAGAGATTCGCGAAACCGTCCTCGTCGTCAAGGACGGCTCGCCCGTCCGCCTCCGGGACGTGGCCGAGGTCTCCGATGGCATGAACCGGGTGCGGCGGGTTTCCCGGATCGACAGGCAGGACGGCATCCGCATGGCGGTGATGAAGCAGTCGGGCTCGAACACCGTGTCGGTGGCGGCGCGGGTGGTGGAGGAGATCGGGAAGATCCGGGCGGAATATCCTGGCCTCAACATCAAGATCATCATCAACACCGCCGATTACATCAACAATTCCATTTCGAACGTCTCCCTGTCCGCGATCAGCGGCGGCGGGCTTGCCATCATCCTGGTCCTGATTTTTCTCCGGAGCGTCCTTTCCACCCTGGTCATCGCCATTTCCATTCCCATCTCCATCATCGCCACCTTCGCCGTCATCTTCCTCAGCGGCCTCACCCTCAACCTGATAACGCTGGGAGGCTTGGCCCTGGGCGTGGGAATGCTGGTGGACAGTTCGATCGTCGTACTGGAGAACATCTTCCGGGTCAGGGAGGAGGAGGGACTGGAGCCGGCCTTGGCCGCGGAAAAGGGGACGACGGAGGTTTACGTCGCCATTGTCGCCAGTACGCTCACCACGCTTGTCGTTTTTCTGCCCCTGGTGTTCATCAAGGGCATGGCTGGACTCATGTTCCGGGAATTCGCCCTGGTGGTGGCCTTTTCCCTGGCCTGTTCCCTGGCGGCGGCCGTCCTTTTGGTGCCGATGCTCGCCACCCGCATGCTCCGCCTCCAGTCGGAAAAGCCCCGCCACGGTCTTTACAAGCGCGTGTACGACGCGAGCGAGGCGATCTTCCGCGCCATGGAGAACGAATACCGCGGCGCCATCGTCTGGTGCCTCGGCCGGCGCTGGACAACCCTCCTCATTACCTTTGCGCTGCTCGGGGGATCGCTTCTGCTGCTCAGGAAGATTGATACGGAGCAGTTCCCGAAAACCGACGAGGGCAGCCTCATCATCGATGCCGAGATGGAGACGGGCATCCGCCTCGCCATGATGGACGAGCGCACCGCCTTTATCGAGCGTACGCTCCAGGAGCGGGTTCCCGAGATCAAGGCCATGGTGAGTTCGGTGGGCGGCAACTCCTGGCGGGGGGTGGCCACCCATCAGGCCACCGTCAATGCCCGCCTCGGCACCCGGGAGGAGCGCCGCCGGGCCGGGCAACGGACAACGGAGGAGATTGCCCGCAACCTGCGGCCGGTGTTCGCCTCGCTCCCCGGCATGACGATCAGGGTGCGCGAGGGCCGCAGTTTCGGACGGGGAGGCATGGGCGGCTCCAGCGAACCGGTCCAGGTCTATGTGCGCGGGCACGACATGGATATCTCGGCTGAAATAGCCAACCAGGTTCTGGGCATCATGCGCGGCATACCCGGCGTCGTGGATACCCGCATCACCCGGGAAGGCCGGGTGCGGGAGGCGCAAATACGGATTGACCGCCAGAAGGCGGCCGATCTCGGGCTTTGGGTCGAGGACATCGCCGCCTTCCTGGAAATCTGTATGGCTGGAAAGACCGCGGCCCAATACCGGTCGGCCGGAAAGGAATACGACATCGTCGTCAGGGTCAGGGATTCCGAGAAGATGACGCTGGACCAGCTTCTCAGCCTCTCGCTCGCCAACGACGCCGGGAATCAGGTGTCTCTCCGGAACGTCGTTTCGATCGCGGACGAAAACGGGCCGACCGTCATTGAGCGCAAGGACCAGCAGCGGGTGACCAATATACGTGGATCGCTTTCAGGCGAGCGGGCGCTCGGATCGGTCATGGGGGAACTTCGCGAAGCGGTGCGGAGCATCCCCATGCCGTCCGGCTTTTCCCTCCAGTTCGGAACCGACTACCAGGATCAACAGGAGATGATGGAGGATTTGATCTTCGGGGTGATCCTCTCCCTCGTCCTCGTATACATGGTCATGGCCTGCCAGTTCGAATCGCTCCGCGATCCCTTCGTCGTCATGTTCTCCGTCCCCATGGCGGCGATAGGGGTTCTCGCCATTCTCTTCCTTACCGGCAGCACCATCAACATGCAGTCGATGATCGGCTGCATCATGCTGGGAGGCGTGGTGGTGAACAACGCCATCATCCTCGTCGACTACACCAACCTTCTCCGCCGCCGCGACGGCCTGAGCGTGCGGATGGCTCTTGAGGAGGCCGGGCGCCGGCGGCTCAGACCCATCCTCATCACCGCCCTGTCCACCGTACTCGGACTGATCCCCCTGGCGCTTGGCTGGGGCGACGGGGGCGAGGCCCAGGCGCCGATGGCCAGGGCCGTCGTGGGCGGCCTGTTCACCTCCACCTTCATCACCCTGCTGGTGGTGCCGGTGGTATATTCGCTGATGGAATCGGGGCGGGAGCGGTCGGGAGCCACCAGCAAGCGTCTCCAATCCCGTCCCGATCAGGAAATGGCGCCGGCAAAATAGGCGGCTCGGGGAAGGAGGCGGAAAAAAGGCAAGGTCGTGGGATGGTGACGAAATTGCTTCGCATAGGATTGCTGACGCTTCTTTCCCTGGCGTGTCTTGGAACCGCTTCCTGGGTTGCGATCAGCATGGTGAGCCGCTCGGATGTCTCGTCCGCCGGCATCCTGGTGGTACTGATGCTGGTTTTCGGAGCCGCCCTCATCCAATACCATTTGTTGGTGCATGTCCTTGTGCATTACAGCGGAGGCGATCCCGACAAGCCCCGGGGCGAATTCACCCGCATGCTCCAAATCAACAACATGCTGCAAGCAAGCGATCCGGAAAAGGAGGCGGATATCCATCGCCGCAACGGTCGAGACTCCGGCCGATCCGGCTGAAGTTCCCGTTTGACAGACGGATAAAATGGAATACAATGCTTTTGCGCCGAGTGTTTTTGGAAACGGCATCCCGGCGAAGGCGAACAGGCGGATGGGAGGGAAGGGATGAAGATAGCTTTTGGCTGCGATCCCAATGCGACCGATTTCAAGAAGGATCTCATTTCTTTTGCAGAGTCGCTTGGGCATGAATGCATGGACTACGGAAGCGACGATCCGATCTACGCCAATGTGGCCGCGAGAGTGGCAAAAGACGTGGCGGCCGGCTGTTGCCAGCGTGGAGTGCTCCTTTGCGGTACCGGAATCGGCGTGTCCATCGCCGCCAACAAGGTCAAGGGCGCCTATGCCGCCAATGTCGGCAACATTTACCAGGCCCAGCGGGCGCAACTCAGCAACAATGCGAACATTTTGGCTATGGGCTCGCAGGTAACCGGCATCGAGCTGGCCAAATGCCTGTTGAAGGAATACCTGTCCCTTTCCTACGACCCCAATTCCCGATCCGGCCCCAAGGTCGATCGTATCGTCGCCATCGAGAGGGGGGAATAGGACGCGGCGCCGGCCGCCCGGATTTTATGCCGCCCGCGATTTGAAAGTACGAAAAGCCTCTCCGGTCGAAAATCGCGATTTCAAGCTGCCGGCAGTATGACGTTTTCCTCCAAAATGTACGAAAACGCCCCCCCGGGCTCGAAACCTGGCGGTAACGATAATGCGCCGTTTTTTCATGCCAGGCACCGTCATTTGACCGCCATGATCGCCCAGGGCAGCCACGTGGTGAAGGGCGGCCAGACGGCGATCAGGAGCAGGGTGACAATTAACGGAACGAGGAAGGGCAGGGTTGCCCTGGCCACCCGGTCGAACGGGACCTTGGCGACGTTGGAGGTGACGAAGAGCACCACGCCGATGGGCGGCGTAACCGTACCGATCATGAGGTTGAGGACGATCATGACCCCGAACTGGATGGAACTCATGCCCACCTTTTCGGCGATGGGGAAGAGGATGGGCACGAGGATCATCATGGCGGCGGTGGATTCCATGAAACAGCCGACGAAGAGCAGGAAGATGTTGATGCCGATGACGAGAAGGACGGGGCTCAAGGTCAAGTCGTCGAGGTACCTTCCGATGGTCTGCGGCACCTGGGCGATGGAGAGATCCCAGGCGAAGAGGGCGGCGGTCATGATGAGGGCGAGGATGACGCCGGTGCTTTCGTTGGTGGCGAGGATGGCCCTGGGGATGTCCCTGAACTTCAATTCCCGGTAAACGAAAAGGCCGAGAAAGAGGGCGTAGAAGGCGGCGATGACCGCCGATTCGGTGGGGGTGAAGATGCCCCAGAAGATGCCCATCAGCAAAATGATCGGCGTCAATATGGCCCAGAAGGCCTGCCTGAAGCTGGTCCATAGCGAGCCGAGGGTAGGCATGGGCGAATAGGGATAGTCGCGTTTGATGGCGTAGTGCCTGACCATGAACATCATGCCGCCGGCCATGCACAATCCCGGGAGCACCCCGCCCAGGAACAGTCCGCCGATCGACGCCTCGGCCAGGACGGCGTAGATGATCATGGGGAGGCTCGGGGGGATGATGGGGCCGACGGTTGAACTGGCGGCGGTGACAGCGCAGGTGAAGTCGTCGTCGTAGCCGCCCCGGCGCATGGCGTCGATTTCGATCTGTCCCAGTCCGCCGGCGTCGGCGACCGACGAGCCGGACATGCCGGCGAAAATGACGGAGGCGACCACGTTGGCGTGGCCGAGGCCGCCGCGCATCCAGCCGACCAGGGCGTTGGCGAAATTGAAGATGCGCCCTGTCACCCCCGAGGTGTTCATGATGTTGCCCATGAGGATGAAGAAGGGGATGGCAAGCAGGGGAAACGAGTTGGCGGCCATCACCACCTTTTGCGGCACGACGAAGGGGGAGAGGGTGGGGCTGGTCAGGATGTGGAGGACGCTGGCCAGGCCGAGGCTGGTGTAAATCGGCATGCCGGCGAGGAGGACGCAGATCCAGATGACGAAGATAAGGTTCATCGACATGGCTATTTTCCCCCTTCCGCGGCGGTCTTTTGCGGCAGGACGCCAAGAATGCCCAGGGAGTCGATGACGATGTAGACGATGCAGACGAGAGTGGAGAAGGGGAGGGCGGCGTAGATGCAGGCGGTGGAGATGAAGGGCATGGTGGTTGTGGGGATGTAGGTCGAGCGGCCGATCAGGCGGACCCCGATCCACGTAAGGAATCCCATGAAGAACAGGTTGCAGGCCATGAAGGCCAGATCCATGCCGCGCCGCACGCCGGCCGGCGTCTTGTCCATGAGAAAGCCGATGCGGAGGTGGCTGCCGTGGCGCATGGCTATGGTCCAGCCGATGAGGGCGACCCAGATGAACAGGATGCGCGACAGTTCCTCCGACCACACCAGGGGAGAGCCCAGCACGTAGCGATAGAATATCTGCAGCAGCACCGCCACAAAAACGCCGGAGAAAAGGATGATGGACAGGACATCCATCGCCTTTTCAATGGCTCTCCTGAGCCACAGGACGAACCGCATGCGCATCCTCCTCAGTAAAATGAAAATCTGGCGCCCCGAAAAGACTCAATCCATGGATAGCGAAGTGCGTTTGCTCTGGAATCGACCTCTGATGCCGAAGGGGGATTCACTTCCCCGCAGGCTGTTATCGGATGAACCGGAGGCGATCCCCGCACAGTCTCCATCAAAGATGGAGACTGTGCGGAATACTAGTGGTCTGTAAAGTCTCAATCCTTACAAATTCTGAAGTCCGTTTGTT
>JAITKH010000210.1 GCA_031278535.1 Planctomycetota bacterium
CGGCATGAAGGCGATAGGGGGCCCGGTCCGCTTTCTCGCCATTATCACCGTCTAGTCCCGATACCTGGCCGGTAGTTTTCCGCCGGCCGCAAGGCCGGCTTTTCTTCGGATATCCCGTCGCATAAGGAAAGCATATGGCTCTTATTGAACGCTATTGCCCCCGGGTCGAATTCGCTTCCCAGGAGGATTTCGAGGCCAATTTCCGGATAACCGTACCCGACGACTTCAACTTCGCGCACGACGTCGTGGACTGGTACGCGGAACACGAACCGGACCGGACGGCCCTGGTCTGGGCCAACGACCGGGACGACGAGCTTGTCCTCGACTTCCGCGAACTCTGCCGCCGGGCGGATCAGACCGCCAACTTCTTCAAGAGCCGGGGGATCGGCAAGGGCGACGCCGTCATGCTCTGCCTCAAGGGCCGCTGGCATTTCTGGACCTGCCTCGTGGCCCTGCACAAGCTGGGCGCCATCGCCGTGCCGGCCACGCACATGATGCAGACGAAAAACGTGATTTACCGCCTCGACAAGCTCAATTTCAAGATGATCCTGGCGGCCAGCGAGTCCACCCTCATGGCCAACATCAAGGAGGCGATTGCCGAAACCGGCAAGGACATCGCGGTGATGTCGGTGGACGGAGAGGTCGAGGGCTGGGAGGACTTCAACCGCCTGACCGACGCGATGCCCGGCGCCTTCGCCCGGCCGCCGAAAGGAAGCCCCGAAGCCACCCTGCCCCATGAATACATGCTCCTCTATTTCACCTCCGGCACCGCCGGCTTCCCCAAGATGATCCAGTTCGACCACGTCTATCCCCTCGCTCATATCTCCACCGCCAGGTTCTGGCTGGAAAATTACGACGGCGGCCTCCATTACACCGTGGCCGACACCGGCTGGGCCAAGTGCGCCTGGGGCAAGATTTACGGCCAATGGCTGTGCGGCGCCCCGGTCTTCGCCTACGACTACGACGCCTTCGACGCCAACGGAATGATGGCGAAAATCGCCAAATACAGGGTCAACACCTTCTGTGCGCCGCCGACCGTCTATCGCCTGATGATCAGGGAAAACCTTTCCGGGCACGATCTCTCCGGCCTGAAATACTGCTGTGTGGCCGGGGAACCGCTCAATCCCGAGGTGTACGACCGCTGGCTCGAGAAGACCGGCCTGAAACTGCACGAGGCCTACGGCCAGACCGAAAGCGTGGTCTCGGTCGCAAACACCCGCTGGGTCGAACCGAAACCCGGATCCATGGGGAAGCCGATGCCTATTTACGACATAAAGCTGCTCGGCGCCGACGGAACGTTCTGCGAACGGGGCGAAACCGGCGAGATCGTCATCCGGGCCGATCGCCAGAATCCCCCGCCCGGCCTCTTCCGGGGCTACCGCGACGACGAGGAGTTGACCGTTTCCACCTGGCACGACGGCTGGTACCATACGGGCGACCTCGCCTGGATGGACGAGGACGGCTTCCTCTGGTTTGTCGGCCGGGCCGACGATCTGATCAAAACCTCCGGCTACCGGGTGGGCCCGTTCGAGGTCGAATCCGCACTGATGCAGCACCCCGGCGTGCTGGAATGCGCCATAACCGGCGTTCCCGATCCGATACGCGGCCAGGTGATCAAGGCCACCATCGTCCTGACCAGGGCCTGCCGCGCCCCGGAGGGGGCGGCGCCCCGGGAGCGGGCCGAATACTACAAGAAATTGACCAAGGAGATCCAGGAGCACGTGAAACGGACGACCGAGCCCTTCAAATATCCCCGGGTGGTGGAATTCGTGACCGAACTGCCGAAAACCATCAGCGGCAAAATCCGGCGGGTGCAGATCCGGCGAACGGACGATCTCAAGGCAGCCGGGGAAGAAGACTGAGAAGGGGCGAAACATGACGGTTGGCAACAAAGCCAGGGCCCGCATCGTCCGACTGATTCCGCTGGAATGCAAGGCCTGCGGCCGCTGCATCCTTGCCTGCCCGGTCAAATGCCTGGTCCCGGGCGATTCCTTGAATGCCAGGGGATACCAGTACGTGGTATACAAGGGAAAAGGCTGCGTCGGCTGCGGCAATTGCTATTACACTTGCCCGGAGCCGCTGGCGATCGAAATCGTCGAGTCGTGACGGGCCGCGAAAACGGGATTCGACCGCGCGGACACAACAGGGAGCGTCCATGGCAACCCAACTCATGAAAGGCAACCACGCGGTCGTCGTCGGCGCCCTTTACGCCGGTTGCGACTGCTATTTCGGCTATCCCATCACCCCGGCCTCCGAGATCCTGCAGGAAGCGTCGGAAAAATTTCCCGAACTCGGCCGCCGGTTCGTCCAGGCCGAATCGGAGGAGGCGGCCGCAAACATGCTTTACGGCGCCGCCGCCGCCGGCCACCGGGCCATGACCGCCTCGTCCGGACCCGGAATCAGCCTGAAACAGGAAGCGGTGTCGTATCTCGCCGGAGCCGAGCTCCCGGCCGTGATAGTGGACATCATGCGCGCCGGACCCGGCCTGGGCAACATCGGGCCGGAGCAGGCCGACTACAACCAGGTGGTGAAGGGGGGCGGCCACGGCAACTACCGCTCCCTGGTCCTCGCCCCGGCGAGCGTGCAGGAGATGTGCGACTTCACCGGCAGGGCTTTCGACCTCGCCGACAAATACCGCAACCCGGTGATGGTGCTGGCCGACGGAGTGCTGGGGCAGATGGTGGAGCCGCTCCGCTTCCCGGAGCGGGCGATCAGGCCGAAAATCGACGTCTCCTGGGCGGTCGCCGGCACGCCGGAGACCTCGGGAAACTTCCTGAGTTCCATCGCGCTCGATTTCGATCTGATGGAAAAGGTGAATCTCCGCCTCCAGGAGAAATACGCCGCCATGGCCGATGAAACCGACTGGGAGGAATACCGGCTTGAGGACGCCGCCGTCGCCGTCGTCGCCTACGGCATCACCAGCCGCATCGCCCGCTCCGCAGTGGACGCCGCCAGGGCCGGTGGCGTCCGGGCCGGCCTGCTCCGTCCAAAAACGTTGTTTCCCTTCCCGTCCGCGCCCCTGGCAAAACTCGCCTCCTCTCCAGCCAAACCCGCCTTCGTGGCGGCGGAGATGTCGAACGGACAAATGATTGACGACGTCCGGTTGGCGATTCGCTGCGCCCGTCCCGTCCTTCTCGCCAACCGCATGGGCGGCAACGTCATTACCGAAGCCGAAATCGTAACGGCAATCCGGAAGGCGCCGGAATTGGCGGAAAGGTAAAGCTGGACTAGTGTTCCGTAAAGCCTCAATCTTTGCTTGAGACTTTACGGGGAGAGCCCCAGGTTCATCCGGTTTCCGCCCGCGGGAAAGTGAATTCCCCTCCGGCATCGGAGGTCAATCCCGGAACAGGCGGACTTCGGAATTTGGAAAGATTGAGACTGTACAGACCACTCGTGCCCAGTCAATCTTGTAATGTAGGCGCTAAATCCATATCCTTCGATGTTGTTGACAACTTTGGCTGGAGGATATCATGGAAAAGCTATCGTGTTACGCTTACGGATGGTGAAGTTGTTCAGCTTGAAAGCGTTCTGAATAAAGGGAAGCATTCGACCCGGAAGCGAAAAAGGGCGCAAGCCCTCCTTCACGCCTATCGGGGCTGGAGCGACCGGAAAATTGCCGATGCGGTGGGCATGCGCAGGCACTCCATCGAACTGTTGCGCCGGCGTTTCGTCGAAGACGGTTTTGAAACGGTTCTCGAAGGAAAGCCCAAGCGGCACCGGAACCCTGTCCTTGACGGCCGGGCTGAAGCCTGCCTCGTCGCCTTGGCCTGTGGGGAAGAGCTGGAACGGCGCAAACGCCGGACTATTCGGTTGCTTCGCAATCGTCTGGTCGCCGACCTTGAACTCGACGCGCTTTCGCATGAAACGGTTCGGCAGACGTTACAAAAACGAACTTACGCCTTGGCATTGCATCCCGCCGGAAGGAAACGCCGCATTCGCCGTCCGGATGGAGGACGTTTTGGATGTCTACGAACGCCCGGAAGACGGGAAGAGGTCATTGGTATGCATGGACGAATGTCCCAGGCAATTGGCCGGCGAAGAGCGCGAGTCAATCCCGCCGCAACCGGGAGAGCCTGAGCGATACGATACGGAGTACGTTCGCAATGGTACGCGCAACCTGTTCATGTTCACGGCACCATTGGTTGGTTGGCGCCGAGTCAAAGGTACAGAACGTCGGACACGGATGGATTGGGTGCGTCGGATGCAACGCTTGGCAGACGGGGACGTTTCCGATGCCGGGAAAGCGGCATTGGTGATGGACAATCTCAACACGCATCGCCCGGCCTCGCCGTTACGAGGCGTTTGAACTGGCGGAGGCGAAGCGGATAGGGGACCGTTTGGAGATTCATTATACTCCCAAGCATGGCAGTTGGTTGAACATGGCCGAAATTGAGTTCGGCGTTTTGAACAAACAAGGGTTTCCGGCCTGGAGTCGATGCGCCGGGACGTGGAAAACTGGGTGCATCGCCGAAACGATGAAAAAGGGCCAATCGACTGGCAATTCACAGCCAAGGACGCAAGGCTAAAACGAAAAAGACGTTATCCAGATTGCGACATTGACTATGCACTAGTGTTCCGTAAAGTCTCAATCAAAGATTGAGACTTTACGGGGAGTGCCCCCGGTTCATCCGGTTTCCGCCTACGGGGAAGTGAATTCCCCTTCGGCATCAGAGGTCAATCCCGGAACAAACGGACTTCAGAATTTGTAAGGATTGAGACTTTACACAGCACTAGTGGTCTGGAAAGACGAAACCTCTGTGGATGGCGAAGTCCGTTTGCCCCTGGAATCGACCTCCAATGCCGAAGGGGAATTCGGCAGGCTGTTGCCGGATGAACCGGGGGCATTTCCCGCAAAGTCTCTGTCAAAGATGTAAACTTTTGGAAACGGGGGATGGAACGATGTGGCCGGAAATTATGGAAGCGGGAATGCTTGTGGCGTTCGGTTCGGCCTGGCCGGCCTCAATTCTCAAAAGCTGGCGATCACGCACTTCCAGAGGAAAGAGCCTGTCCTTTCTCCTGATCATCCAATTCGGGTATCTGCTGGGAGTGGGAGCGAAACTCCTGGTCCCGAAGCTAAGCTATGTGATCCTTTTCTACCTTCTCAACATGGTGGCGGTGTCCATCGACATCGCGCTGTATTTTCGCAACCGTCGGCTGGACGAAACCGGCAAGGGATAGGACGCTCCCCCGCCTGTTTCCGGCCGGCGAATTCCAGGTAGGCGGCCATTCCGGTTTCATGGAGATTGCCGCCGTGCGCGTCCACAACCACGGTGACGGGAAAATCCCTGACCGTCAGCCGGCGGATGGCTTCGCTCCCAAGATCGCCGTAGCAGACTGTTTCCGCCGAGACTATCCGCCGGGCCAAAAGCGCTCCAGCCCCGCCGATAGCGCCAAAATAAACGGCGCCGTTCCGCCGCATGCTATCAATAACCCGGGGGGAACGCCGGCCCTTGCCGATCATGCCTCGAAGCCCGAGATCCATGAGCCGGGGGGCGTAGGCGTCCATGCGATAGCTGGTGGTGGGGCCGGCCGAGCCGATAACCTGGCCGGGCTTGGCCGGAGTCGGCCCGACATAATAGACGAGCGCATCCCGAATGTCGATGGGAAGCGGTTCGTTTCGATCCAGTAATTCGACCAGGCGCGCGTGGGCCGCATCCCGGGCGGTGTAGATGACGCCGGAAATAAGCACCGCATCCCCCGCCCGGAACGCCAGGGCCCGTTCCCGCGTCAGCGGCGTTTCCACGCGTATCCCGATCATGCCCGCCGTCTCCTCAAAGCTTGCGCGAAACATGCCTGGCGACATGGCAGTTGAGATTGACCGCCACCGGCAGGCCGGCGATGTGGGTCGGCCAGGTCTCGATCCTGACGCCCAGGGCGGTGGTCCGGCCGCCGAATCCCTGGGGGCCGATGCCCAGGGCGTTCACCCGCTCCAAAAGTTCGCGTTCCATGTCGGCGTAGTACGGATCGGCATGCGGCCTGTCGAGGGGACGAAGCAGGGCTTTTTTCGCCAGGAGCGCGACCCGATCGAAAGTCCCGCCGATTCCCACCCCGACCACGACGGGCGGACAGGGATTTGGGCCGGCCAGCCGCACCGACTCGATGACGAAATCCTTCACGCCGCCTTCCCCCGCGGAAGGGGGGAGCATGGCAAGGCGCCCCATGTTTTCCGAGCCGAAACCCTTGGGCGCGACGGTTAGCGCCAGGTGATCGCCTGGCGCTATCTCCACGTGGATGTGCGCGGGGGTGTTGTCGCCGGTGTTCCGGCGCCGCAGGGGATCGGCCACGACCGATTTGCGGAGATATCCCTCGCCATAGCCTTGGCGCACGCCTTCGTTCACGGCCTCGTACAAGCCGCCTTCGACTATGCGGACATCCTGCCCGAGATCGATGAACACGCAGGCAAGGCCGGTGTCCTGGCAAATGGGCACGTTTTCCCGCCCGGCGATTTCAAAATTTTCGACCAGCTTTTCCAGCGCGTCCCTGGCGATCGGCCAGGGTTCGCAACGGCTGTCGATTCGCAAACACTCCGCCACATCGGCCGGCAGTTTCGTATTGGCCTCGATGCACATTTCCCGAACCGCCCGGGCGACCGCCTCAGCCGCGATTTCCCTCATGCCGCTCCCTTTTTTCCCCGGATTTTCCGCGCCGTCCGGCGGGATGGCCGCTCTTTTTCAATCCGCCCTTCCGCATGATGAACAGATAATTGAAGCCGCGCAGGAAAAAGTTCCCCTCCTCGGCGGCCCGGCGATAGTTGCCCATTTCCAGAGTGCGATGATGTCTCGCCACCGCCACAATGTCGACCGGCTCGAAACGCGCCCATAGAAGACCGAACACCTTGAACCCTATGGGAACGAATCCTTTGCCCTTGGCGAATGAATCGGAAATATACAGCGCTAGATATCGTCCGGGCGCGAGTATCCGGAACATCTCGTCGATCGCCTTGCCCATGGCCTCGTAATATCCCTGGCCGGCGGCGTCGAACTTGCCGATGCAATCGGGATTATCCGAATAGTCGATATGGGTGGAATAGGGAGGATCAACGAAAATGAATCCGGCCTTGCCGTCTTCCAATGGCAATTTCCTGGCGTCGGCCCGGAAGATGTCGGGACGGACAGGAGCGATGTCGTAGCCAAGAACGCGGCGCCCCAATTCCCGGGCCACATCCAGGGTGGTGCCGCTTCCGGCCATGGGATCAATCACCAGATCTCCCGGGGCGGAATAGCGCTGAAGCAGGTTCCATATGACTTGGCCGGGAGTGGCGCCGGCGAAGGCGTCATCCCCCCGCCGGGCGCCTCCGTAGTTCCGCGACGGGAAGTCCCATAACGTGGTCGGCTGCAGGCGCGCAGGAAGCCTGTCCGGACGGGAGGATCTCCGATTTTTATTTATTTGTTTTTTTT
>JAITKH010000230.1 GCA_031278535.1 Planctomycetota bacterium
CACCGCGCCGGAATCGATCAGCTGCCGCAATTCCCCGGCCGCTTCCCGCCGATCAAGCGCGAACAGGAGGGCGGCAAGCCGAGGATGCACCTGTTCCAGGCTTCCGAATTCTCCCCGGAGGTAGGCCGCGATCACTTCCCCATAGGGGAAAGCGTCCAGGCGGGGAAAATGGATGGATCGGGTCTTCCTGCCGGTTTTTTGAAAAAACTTGGCTAACAGGGAAACCTGGGAAGACTTGCCGACGCCATCGCTTCCCTCAAGAACCAGAAACAACCCTTTTCCGTTCCCGTCCATGCCGTGCCTTTCCCGGCGGGGCGCCTTCCTCATTCATAGCGCAAGGCTTCCACCGGATCGAGCCTGGCCGCCCGCTGGGCCGGATAGTAGCCGAAAAACATGCCCACCCCGACCGAAACGCCCAAGGCAAGAAGTATGCTGTCGGTTCCGACCAGGGTGGCAAATTCCGCCCCGGCCATGCTGGCGATTATCGGAATGAGTGCCGCCGCCCCCACGCCCGTAACGACGCCGATCGCCCCGCCGCAGCCGCTCACCAGGACCGATTCGAAGAGAAACTGGGTCAGTATGTCCCGCTCCCGGGCTCCGATGGCCTTCCGGAGGCCGATCTCTCTGGTGCGTTCCGCAACGGTCACCAGCATGATGTTCATGATGCCGATGCCGCCCACCAAGAGGGAAATGCCGCCGAGACTGCCAAGAAGAATGGTGAGGGTGGAACCGAACGATTTCGCCATGTCGATGATTTCCGACTGGTCCCGGACGGTGAAGTCGCTTTCCTGATCCCGGGTCAACCGGTGGCGTTCCCTCAGCAGAATCTCCACTTCCCGGGCGACCAGGGCGTTGTCCCCTTCGCCGCCCTCCGTCTGGACATCGATTTCCCTGATCCGGGTCACTCCAAGCAATTGCTTCATGGCGGTGGAAATGGGGATGATCGCCTGATCGTCGGGGTCGGCCCAGCCCTGATCGCCTTTTGATTTGAGGACGCCGACCACCTGATAGTTGACGCCCTTGATCTTGATCGTCTCGCCGACCGGCTCGTCCTTGCCGAACAGATTCTCGGCGGCGGTGGGACCGAGAACCGCCACCCGGGCCATGCGTTCGACCTCGAAATCGCTGAAGGCGCGGCCGTGATCGATTTCGAAGTTGCGGATGCCGAAATATGTCGGGGCGGCGCCGAACACTATTGCCTGGGCGTTCTTGTTGAAATATTTAAGCTGTTGGGAGCCCGACACCACCGGCGACACCCGGCGCACGCCGGAAACATTTTCCGCTATGGCCAGGGCGTCCTCGATGGTCATGGTCTGGGCCGATCCGGACATGACGCCGCCCCGGCCGAACTGGCCCGGCCGTACAATCAGGAGATCCGCCCCCATGCTGGAGACGCGGCGGAGGATGCTGTCGCGGGTCCCGGCCCCGAGCGCCAGCATGGAAATCACGGCGGCGACGCCGATGACAATGCCGAGAACCGCGAGGAAACTCCTCAGCTTGTTGGCGAGAAGGGCCTTCAGGCCAACTTTGGCAAGCATCCAGAACATCATGGGACCGCCCCTCCGGCGACGGCCAAAACCTGGGCCAGGCGGGAGGATTCGTGGGCGGCGACGGCATCCTCCGGAATCACCTTGCCGTCCGACATGTGGATGCGCCGACGTCCGAACCGGGCCACGTCCGGATCGTGGGTGACGATGACGATGGTGCGGCCTTCGGAGTTCAGGTCGTGGAAAAGGGCGAGAATCTCGGCGCCGGTGCGGGAATCGAGATTGCCGGTGGGCTCGTCGGCGAGAAGGAGGGCGGGACGGTTGACCAGCGCCCGGGCCACCGCCACCCGCTGCCGCTGCCCGCCCGAAAGCTGGTTCGATTCGTTGAGCATGCGGTCGGCCAGTCCCACCCGCTCCAGGGCGGCTTCGGCCGCCGGCCTCGGCTTGGCGACGCCGGCATATACCAGAGGCAACTCGACATTCTCCAAAGCCGTCAGCCTGGGCAAGAGATGGAATCCCTGAAACACGAAGCCGATTTTTCGGTTGCGGATGCCGGCGAGGCGATCGCCGGAAAGGGTGGCCGCATTCTCGCCGTCCAGATAATATTCCCCGGAATCGGGATGGTCAAGGCAGCCCAAGACCTGCATCAGGGTGGACTTGCCGCTGCCGGACGCCCCGGTCACCGCCACCATTTCGCCCGCCTCCACCCGGACGTCCACCCCGTCCAAGGCCCGAATTTCCTGCCCCCCCACTCGGTAGGTCTTTCGTATTCTTCTGGCATCGATGACGGGAACGCCGGCCGTCGTCATGGCGAAATCCCCATTCCCACCGGTCTGTACAGTCTCAATTTTTCCAAATCCTGAAGTCCGTCTGTTCCGGAATTGGCCTCTGATGCCGGAGGGGAATTCCCTTCCCCGCAGGCAGAAACCGGATGAACCGGGGGCACTCCCCGTAAAGCCTCAAGCAAAGATTGAGACTTTACGGAATGCTACCGCCGGCCCGGTCCGGGAGGAGGCCGTCCCGCCTGCCCGTTCCAGCGGCTGTCCGCACCTGCGTCCTGAATCAAAAGAACCTCCTCGCCTTCGGAAAGGCCCGAAATGATTTCCATTTTTGCGCCGTCGGACAGGCCGGTCTCGACCAACCGCTCCTCCTCGCCGCCGCCCGGCCTGATCACGGTGACGAAGGACTGCCGCCGCCGGTAATCCGGGGAGGCGATCCCGTCGGACGGACGGTTTTCCCCGCTCCCCGCCTCGCCCCGTTTCCCCCCTTCCAGTCCGGGAGCGACCCCGCCGGGCGGAGCCTTCCGCACCACCGCCGCCGCCGGGACAAGAAGCACGTCCTTCTTGCCGTCGATGCGCAGAACGACGTTGGTGGTCATTTCCGGCTTCAAGAGCCGTTTCCGGCGGCCGGAAACCTCGACCTTGACATCAAAGGTGACCACATTTGACGCGATCGATCCGGTCGCCGCCACCCGCACTACCTCGCCGGGAAACTCGACGCCCTTGTATGCGTCGGCGGTGACGATCGCTTTGACGCCGGGCATGACGCCGCTCACGTCCGACTCGTCCACCGCCGCGATGGCGTAAATGCGGGAAAGATCGATAACCTTCATGGCGGTGGTGCCGCCGCCCACGTTCGAAACGCCGGAAGCGACGATAAAGCCCTCCTGAATGGTCCGGTTCGATACCACCCCGTCGATGGGGGAAAAAACCTCCGTTTCCTTCAGGCGCTGTTCGGCGTCGGCCAGGGCGACGGAATCGGTGTCGACTTGGGCGGCCGCAATTTCGATTTCCTGGCGGGCGCGCTCAAGTTCCAGGGCCTGGACCTTCAAATCTTCCAGCTTCAACTTGGCGTTTTCGAGGGCCGAGGCAGTCTGGACCTCGCGGGTGACGGCGGCGTCGAGACTCTCGCGCGTCACCACCTTCTGCTCGTACAGGTTGCGGGTGCGGACCAGGTTGGCCGCGTATTCCGCCCGCTCGGCCTCGGCGGATCGGATGTCGGCTTCGGCCCGGGCGGAATCGGCCTTGAGTTTCGCCTCGGCCGCCTCAATCCCGAGTTTCACCTGCGCCAATTTCGCCTTGGACATGGAGAGTCCCGCCCGGAGGCGCGCCACCGAACGTTCCTCGTCGGCGGGATCCAGCTTGAACAGAAGCATGCCCTGTTCCACCTCGTCCGAAACGTCGGCCATGACCTTGATCACTTCGCCCGAAGCCTTGGACTTGATCTCCACCTCGCGTTCGGGAACGATCCGTCCAGAGGCGGAAACGGTGATTTCGATGTCCCCCTTTTCGACCCTCGCGGTTCGCCGCGCCGAACCGGATTGCCCTTCCTCTTCCGTTCCGGAGCGGCCGTGATCATATCGCCAATACGCCGCGCCGGCGACAAGAATGAGAACCAGAACGAAAAAAACCCTTTTCATGATTTCGCGCCTCGAATCTGGACGAAAACTTTCAGCCGCACCTCCCCCGGGTCAGCGGATGGACGCCTGCGCTCCGGCGGCGATCCGTCCATTCCCGGCCCACAACCAATACGTGAAGGCGGCTCTGGAATTGTTACCGGGATTTTTGAAGGGAACGGCGGCAGGGGAACGTCAAAATCGGAACGGATGCCCTTGAATTCCACCAGAACCCGAGCGCCAGCAGTCTGTAAAAATTAAATCTTTTCACATTCCGAAGTCCGCCCGCTTCGGAATTGACCTCCGATGCCGGAGGGGAATTCACTGCCCCATAGGCGGAAACCGGATGAACCGGACCCCCCCCGTAAAATCTCAATCGAAAATTGAGGCTTTACGGAACACTAGATCGGCCGCCGCGCCTGTGCCGCCTGTCCGTCCCTCGCCATCAATGCCGTATTGCGGGCCGAGGCAAAACCGCCATCTGTCGCTTATTCCTTTCGATGGTTTGAAAAACTGCAAGCCTCACGTTTGCGCATGGCGCGAAAAATATTCCTTCATTGATTCATTTATTTTTACTGTTTCACGCCCCCTCCCTTTCAAAGGCATGGGCCGGCTGTGATGAAGCGGATTTCGACCGGCAAGCCTCAACCGCATAGTGAAGAACCGGGGTCAAACCTTGGTTGGGGTTGCCGGAACCGTCATAGAAATTGCAGACGACGGGAACTCCGAGCTCCCTTTCCAGACTTGGGAAAATGGATGTGGTGATGGTTCCCGGCATGCAGAACATGGGGCTGGCGTTAACGATGGCCCGGGCTCCGTCGCGGCGCACGAAGAGAGCGGCGCGGCCGAGGGTGAGAAGGGCTTCGCCTTCGAATTGCCAGGGAAGGAAGCGCATCCCGGCTTCCATGACCCGATCAATCGGATGCTCGCGGCGATCGTCAAGGATCGGCGAGGCAAGTTGATAATATTTGTGCTCTATCCTCCTGAAGAAAAGATGGGTTTCAAGCCAGACGCGGACGCGTTCGGCAATCGCTCCCGCGCCCTGTCCCTGTTCCTTGAGAAGGAGGTTCCTGAGATGGTTGGTGTAGAGAACCCACTCGGCGATGGGGGCGAGCCAGGCCTCTCCCCCCAATTCCTCAATGCGACGGCAGAGATCGCCGTTGAGGAAGGGATCGCAGCGGACATAGATTTCCCCCACCACGCCAATCAGCGGCCGGCATTCGGCCCGCTTTGGCAGAGAGGTCAGGATTCGAGCCGCCTCCCGGACCAGATCGGCGATCCTGGCCTTGTCGCCGGCCACGAGGGCGTCTTCCACCAGCCTGGTATAATCCTCCACCGTCCGATCAGTCGACCCCTTTTCCACTTCGTAGGGACGGACCCGATGGACGAATTTCCGCATGATATCCGAAAGAATGAGCGCGTGATACAGTAAAATGCGGGCGCCGGCATCCAGTCCTTCATAAGCGTTTTCGGCCGACGGCGACATGATTTGCAGCTTATTCCAGCCTTTTTTTTCGAAAATGAGACGATCCAGCTTGGCGTATTGGCCGAAGCGACAAGGGCCGCAGGCGGTGGGCATGAAAAAGATGACGCGATCCGGATCGACGCCGTCCCGTTCCATGGCGGCAAGGAGGGCGCCGGTTGTTGACGGGCATGGAACGCATTCGCCCCCGCCGGTATGCTTGAGGCCGAGGGCGAGGCTGGCCGCGTCTTCGGCCAGGGCCCGGGCGTCATAGCCGGCATGGCGAAAAACGGCCGCGAAGAAGCGCGCTCCCCAAGGTTCCATCGGGGGAATGTACACCACCTTTCCGTCCCCGGGCCCGGATATCCTCGATTCCTCCAGACGTGCCATGGCACTCCCGTCTCAAAAAAACATTTGCCGACCGACATGGCCGCCACGCTCTGTTACGAAGGCAAGTATACCCGCTTCCGGAAGGCAAAACAAGGCCAATCGCCGTCCGGCTTTCCCGTCACGCCGGGCTTGCGCATGAAAATCCCCTTTCGCCCATAGGCATGCCGTCCCCGGTGCTTCTCCAAGGCCATTTACTTCTTTTGAAGATGGTATCAATGGCTTTGTTGCGGCGTTCGGTAAAGTGCCCAATGGTTGCGATGAGCGACATGATTCCGGAAACGCCCGGCGGACGCGACGTTTTCCGGCGGCGTAACGCCTTGCTATCAGAAGGCGAGTTCAAGACGACCGTCTTCGCATCGCCGCAATCGAACAGGCGGGGAGGTTATCCTGCCCCGCCTGCTCGGCCGCGGTGGGATTCGCAGCATGGCGTATCAGTCGATCAGAAGAAATACCGCGCGGTCAAGCCGCCGGTAACGCCCTGGCGCCGGCCGGCGTAGCCTTGAATCTCCAGGTCGATATGGAAGGGTTGCCGGGGGGTGGGCGTCGCGGTCAGTCCGATTTCCCCGACTCCCGTCGTTCCCCTGAGCCGGGGCGCCTCGATCGGGTGGCCGTTGGTGCGTGCCCTGGCCTCGCCGGAGAATTCCCGGTCGAGGGCGGCTCCCGCGCAGGCCGCGAGGGCTGGCCTGAACGTGCGGCTCCAGCGGGCGCCCAGCCGCAGGCGCCTCGACTCGATTGCCTCGAATTCGAGCCGCTCGCCGGTCGAAAGCCGGGGCGCGTCCCTCTCCTGCCGGGTCCAGATTCCCTGGAGGCAAGGTTCTAATGTTCCATAACGTCTCAATCTTTGCTTGAGACTTTACGGGGAGCGCCCCCGGTTCATCCGGTTTCCGCCTACGGGGAAGTGAATTCCCCTTCGGCATCGGAGGTCAATCCCGGAACAAACGGACTTCAGAATTTGTAAGGATTGAGAC
>JAITKH010000255.1 GCA_031278535.1 Planctomycetota bacterium
TGTAAATATTGCCGGGCTCGGTAAGGGCGAAACGGCCGGCCGCCTGGGAGGAATCCTTGAAAACATAGGAAGTGGTCTGGTAAATGGGCACGGCCCGCGCATCGGTGGTCGGGTCCGGCTGTTCCTGCCCCACATGGACTTGCAACGTCTCGAACTTGTACGCCTTGCCGCTCATCGCGAATCTCCTTCTTTTTTCCAGAAAAGTCTCCCGATTCCAGGAACCGAAACTTTGACAATGCCGGACGCCCGCCTCCGAAACCGAAACCTGGCCGTAAAGCCGGCGATCCTCGCCGACCGGGCAAACCTTGGCGCAAACGCCGCAGGGATAGCGCAGTCCGTCCCGCAGAAGATCATGGTACCGGGCGCATTTGCGCCGATCCATGTCGGCAATCCGGGAACCGGGCCTGGGCGTGAACGCCTTGGCAGGGCAACTGCGCAGGCAGAGGCCGCAGCCGGTGCAAAGCTCCCCGGCGAAAAGGGGATCGGGAGAAATTTCCGCATCGGTGATGACCGAGACCAGTCTGACCCGGGGGCCGAAACGGGGCGTCAACAGGGTGTGGTTCGCCCCGACGGTGCCCAGGCCGGCATGGCGCCCGGCGACGACGTGCGAAAAGGCGGCCGTCGGTTCCCGCACCAGGGCGGCGATGTGGCCATAGCCGTCGCGGGAAAAAAAAGGCGCGATGCCCCAGATCGTTCAAAAAGGAGGACAGCCGGTGGGACGACTCGTCCGGCGGGCGGTTGAGCGCATTGCAATGCTCGGCATAGACGACGGATGGGGTGGTCTCCAAGGCCGGCAGCGCCGCCCGGATGCCCAGGACGACGACCGTCCTGGCCCAGGGCCAGATGACGGCTGGGTAAAACGAGCGGTCGAAATCCGAGGCGCCGGGCGTCTCCCAGCGCTCCACGCCGGCGAATCCGGCCAGGTCGAACCCCAGGCGCGCCGCCCGGCTCCGGACGCGGTTTTTCAGCGAAGCCGTGGTCATAGGCAACGCAACCCGTCCTCCAGGGCGGTAACGATGTCGCCGGCGTCCTCCAGCCCGACCGAGAGGCGGAGCTGGCCGGCGGTAATGCCGGCCTCTGCCAGATCCAACGGGGAGTATAAGCGGTGCGAGGTTTTCACGGCATAGGACAGGGTGGCGGCGGCGCCGGCCAGGCTGGGCGCAAACGGGACGCCCCCGATCGCCCGGATGAGGGCGAGGGCATCCTTTTCCCCGCCCCGCAGGTTGAAGCTGAGCATGCCCCCGAAACGCCCGTTCAGGAACTGTCTGGCGGCGACCGCACGCGAAGGGGACGAGGCGAGCCCGGGATAAAACACTTTTTCCACCTTGGGATGGCTTTCCAGGAAAAGCGCGACTTGCAGCCCGTTCTCCGAATGGCGGGCCATGCGGAGATCAAGGGTGCGCAGGCTGCGGGCAAGAAGCCGGCACTCCACCGGCCCGAGAATGGTTCCATACAATATCCGGAAACGGCGAATGCCTTCAAGCCTGTCCCGGTTTCCGGTTACGGCGCCGGCGATGATGTCGCTGTGCCCGCCCAGGTATTTCGTGGCGCTGTAGACGGCGACGTCCGCCCCCAGCGCCAGCGGCCGGGCCACCGCCGGAGTGGCGAAGGTATTGTCCACCACCAGCGGAATCCCGAGTCGGCCGGCCTCGCCGGCCAATTCCCGGATGTCCGGCACCTGCATGAGGGGGTTGCTGATCGTTTCCGTGTAAACCAGCCGGGTGTTCGGGCGCGCCAGGGAGGCGACGGTCCCCCGGCCGGGGCCGGTAAAGGAAACCTCCACTCCGAAGCGGCGCAGTTCATTGGCGAAGAACTCCCTGGCGCCGCCGTACAACACGGGGGAGGCAACCAGGTGATCTCCGGCCTGGACCAGGGAGAGTACGGTGGCGGCGATGGCCGCCATGCCGGAGGAAAAAACCAGGGCGTCTTCGCTGTCCTCGGCCGCGGCGATGACGGACGCCGCCGCGTCGGCGTTGGGCGACGCCATGCGGGAATAGATGTACCCTTCCGCCTTTTTTTCATAGATCGCGTCCACCGCTCCGGCGTCGCCGAAGGTGAAGACCGACGTGAGGTAGAGCGGAAACGTTTCCGGAAGCGAGGCCGAGGCGGCCAGCCGCCGCTGGAACTGGCCGTCGCCGCTGTGGATGAGCCGGCTGGATATTCCGTCCCAGGCCATATCGTCATTCTCCCGTCCGGATGTCCCGCCGCCACGACGTGAACCGCCCTTCGATCGTGTGCAGGGCGAAGTTCAGGCCAAGCCCCGATATGGCGAGGCCGACGATGCCGGCGTACATTTCCGGAACATTGAAAGTTTCCTGCGAATAGATGACCAGGTATCCAAGGCCGGCGGTGGCGCCAGTCATCTCAGCCACCGCCATGACGCAATACGAGCCGCCGAGGCGGATGCCGGTGAAAATTTCCGGCGCCGCCGCCGGCAAAATGGTTTTGCGAAAGATGAAGGAGCGGGATGCTCCCGTCGATCGGGCGGACCGGATCAGCACCTGGTCGGCGATATTCTCCACCGCCTTCGGACCGGCTGTCAATGGAAAAATTGCCGCATGCCCTTCCAGTGCGGGATACAGCACACAAAAACGGGATCCATGGTTCCCGAACCGGCAACAAACGCGGGAATTCGTATTCGGAGCCCCGGGCTGATTTTCGCTATCGCCCGTTTGCCGGCATGATCATATTCGTTGCCATGTCATGAAGTTCGAAACGCCTGGGGATCCGCCTGGCGATCTTTTTTCGCATACTTTCCCGCCCGCCATTTTTCCGCCTCGCCTCCCGTTATGCGAAGGCTTCCGAAGGCGCGGAGTATGGCCTCGATATCCCGTACGGCGTCGGCGACAATGGCGTTGACAACCAGAAAATCGTATTTCGGAAGGCTGTCAATCTCCCGTTCGGCTATGGAGACCCGTTTTCCCACATCCTCGGCGGTCTCCGTTCCCCGCCGTTCCAGCCTGCGGCGGAGTTCCCCGGGTGTGGGGGGAATCACGAAGATGTACGGGGCGTCCGGAAAGAAGCGCCGCACCGCCCCGGCTCCGTTCACGTCGATTACGAGAATCACGATGCCGCCCCTGGCAAGGTCGTCAAGCAGGGCCTGGCGCGGGGTTCCATAGTAATTTCCGTTGAAGACGTTGTATTCAAGGAAATCCCCTTCCGAAAGCATCTGTTCGAATTTCCCCCGGGAAAGGAAATGATAATCCCGGCCGTCAATCTCGCCCGGGCGGGGCAAACGGGTGGTGGCGGTCACCGCCCGGCGGACGCTTTCCGGATGCGCGCGCGTCAATTCCTCCACCAGGGTGGTCTTGCCGCTGCCGGCCGGACCAGAGATTACCGCCAACATTCCCCCGTTTCCGGACATGTTCGCCGCTTTCACACCAGGTTGGCCGACTGCTCCTTGATTTTCTCCACGGTCAGTTTTGCCTCGACGGCTTCCTGGATGATCCCGGTGTCGTTGGTCTTGGACGCCGTCGTGTTGATTTCCCGCAGGAACTCCTGGGCCAGGAATTCGATGCGCTTGCCGATCTCGCCGCCGCCGGAAATGGCTGCCCGGTACTGCCCGATGTGGCTCGCAAGGCGGTCGAGTTCCTCCCGGATGTCGGCCTTGTCGGCGATGAGGCACATCTCTCTTTCCAGCGCCTGGCCGTCGGCCTGGGTAAGCCCGTTGGGACACAACTCGTCCAGCCGCTGCCGCAGCCGCTCGCGGGCGCGGACAAGCGCCAGGGGGGCCGCTTCGCGGGTGCGGCGGACGAATTCATCAAGGGGTTCGGCCAGCGACAGGAGAATCCGCGACAGCTTCCCCCCTTCCGCCAGGCGCATTTCGTACAGTTGCGCCAGCGCCAGCCGGGCGGCTTTTTCCACCCCCTCCCATTCCTCCGCGCCCGCCGCTTCCTCGATAGAGCTGTCGAACAGGCCGGGAATGAGCGCAAGATCCCTGGCCGACAGATCATCCGCAAGCCCCAATTCCGCCGCCAGCCGACGGATGCCCGTTACCGCCGCCGCCGCCGCTCCGGGGCGAAGGGGAAGGGCGGCGGCGGCGGCTTCCCAATCAAAGACAATCGCGACGTCGACGGAACCCCTGACCAGGGTTTCGCCGATCAGATCGCGCAGGTTTTTTTCGAACGCGCCGAGACCCGGACGGGAGCGGATTGAAACCTTCAGGCCGCGATTGTTCACCGATTTCATTTCCACCCGGCCGATCAGGCCGCCCGTTTCGATGGCGGCGGCGCCGAAACCGGTCATGCTGGCGATGTCCCGTTTTTCCGTCATGCCTCTCCCTGGATGGCGGTCGACTTTTCCAGCCGCATCCGCCCCGGCAGGCGGCGCAGGCGTTCCAGGTCGGCCGGATTGATGCGCGCCGTGACTACGACATCCGACCCGTCGTAGACCCTGTCGCTTACCGCCGCCACCGCGTTTACCAGGGCGAAGCGGCGGCCGTCGCCGGAGTTGAACCGGAGCCGGACGCGGCGCAAACCCGCCTCGGCCCGGCCGGCGAGGAAGGCGGCGAGTTCCCGGATTCCTTCTCCCGTGCGGGCGGACACCGGAAAAGAGGGGGATATTTTCCGGCGTAACGCCTCGATCAGGCTGCCCGCGCCGGGGAGATCGGCCTTGTTCAAGGCATATACCCGGGGGATGCCGCCAATGCCGATTTCGGCAAGCGTCCGATCAACCGAATCGGACTGGACGAGGCAGGCCGGATCGGCGGCATCCACCACCTGGATGAGGACGTCGGCCCGCGCCGCTTCGGCCAGGGTGGCGTGGAAGCTTGCCACCAGATGGTGCGGAAGCCGGCGAATGAATCCCACCGTGTCGGAGAGAAGCATTTCCATGCCGCCGCAGCCAAACCGCCGGGTCAGGGTGTCGAGGGTGGCGAACAGGCGATCTTCCACCAAGGTTCCGGCATGCGTCAAACAGTTCAGCAACGAACTTTTCCCGGCGTTCGTATAGCCGACCAGGCAGGCGGAAAAAAGCTTTTCCCGGCCGTCCACCTCCCGCTCTTTCCTGGCTTCGATGCCGGCCAGGATTTCCTTGAGCGACTGTATCTTCCCGCGGAGCAGGCGGCGATCGGTCTCGATCTGGCTTTCGCCCGGTCCCCGGGTGCCAATGCCGCCGCCCAGCCGCTCAAGGTGGGTCCATTTCCTGGCGAGGCGCGGCAGTTCGTATTGGAGCTGGGCCAGCTCCACCTGGAGTTTCGCCTGGCGGGTGCGGGCGTTTGACTGGAAAATGTCGAGAATGACCTCGTTGCGATCAATCACCTTGCGGCCGCAGGCGCTTTCCAGGGCACTGAGCTGCCTGGGCGAAAGATCGTCGTCCACCACCACGGTCTCGGCCCCGCTCCCTGCCGCCGCCCCGACGAGTTCCCGGAGCTTGCCCGAACCGAAATAGGTCTTGGACAGGGGGCGCTCCAGGTGTTGGACAAGGCGCCCGACCACGT
>JAITKH010000256.1 GCA_031278535.1 Planctomycetota bacterium
AGAGTGGTTGCCGGTGAATCCAGGGCAAGTATTGGCGGCAATTGCCTCTCCAATTGAAGGCTTCACCGTAAACCACTTCGGAATGGGTATAATTGTCCGAAAATAGCCAATTTTGGCAAAATCCTGTTGTTTTGGAAAATAAATGGCTAAAAAGCCCTGCAAAACAATCTTTTTGACCGGTGAACGGCTACGTTGGACGATCAGAAGCCTCCGCGCATGGCCATGGCCGGACTGGCAATCCACTCCCCCGAAACGTCGGCGGCGGCTATGCCGGAAACGGATGCGGGTATGGGCAATTGAATCGGCAAGGGCGCCAAGGCGCGCCGGATAATTTCCGCGCGATTCGGACTGGCTTGTTCAGGCGACATAGTAATTTCCGGCAATCGGAGCGATACGGGAGAGACATTCCCGGGATTGCGGTACCGATCCGGATCGAGTTCCGGTATGGGGGCCCGCGCGGCCGCCGGGAGGGCGACCGCATAGGAAGTCTGCATCGGAGGAAGCATGTCCGCCCTGGCAAGGACAAGATCTGGAGTAGGCTGGATCAGAGGCATCGACTGGAGCATGGCCGGGGATGGAGAACTGGAGATCGGGCCGACTAACCCGGAAGGAATCTGGGAAGATTGTGCCTGGAACGGATCGGGAAGATTGGGGGACGGCCGGGAAACAGCGACAGGAACTTGGGCGACGGCATAATTCGAGGCCGGTGCGCTCGAAAAGGAATCGTTGCGGAGCACAGTCGGTGCGAAAGTTGGGGCACGATAGGCAGACGCCGCCAGAACTTCGGCCGGGCGGGCAGTGCGCCGCTCTCTCGCAACGGGACGGTTCAGGGCGGTTTGCCTGTTTCGTTGACAGCCGGAAATAGACAGGCCGAAAGCCAGTATGCCCAACGCCAGGGCAGCAAAAACATGTCTGTCAGGCATGACCACCCTTTCGTCCAGTTCTTCCTTCCCTGTTTTTTGCAACGGGGTGGAGAACATCACACTCCCCAATTCCAGAACGCGCATGATTATACTATTTCCCTGGCCGGATGCAAGTGATATGCTGATCGCGGATTGGAATTGTGAAAATAGCCTCCGGGTCGAAAATCACAATTTAACGCCGCTGGCAGTATACAATCGCGATAAAATATCTGCGCTTCGTAACGGAGACAATCGTCTATGCCCGGCGTTCAAGACATTATGATTGTTTCAGCGACAGCATTTTCCCGACCGCTTTCGCCATTTCCCGGCCCAGAACCGCGAGGCTGTCGGACGAAAGGTGCAGGCCGTCGGCAGGATCGGGATGGATGCATTCTCCGGCATAGAAAACCGGCAGGCCGCTCCTGGCCTCGATTTTTCGGAAGGCGGCGGGAAGGGCGAGCGACTTTTCCCTGCCGCCGCGAAACGTTTCTCCAAAAGCTTCCGGATTCTCTTCAATATCGGTGGGGCAAACCAGCAGCGTTTTCGGCGGCCGACGCTTGCCGTCGGCCGGACCGAAAAGAGGATTGGCAGCGACGCCGGCCAGGATTTCCGTTCCGGTGGCCACATCAATCGGCATGGCGGCGAAGCGGGCCTTGAGATCATTCGTTCCCAGGAAAATGATCACCATGTCCAAAGGGCGGTGGGAATCGAGAATCGCCCCGAAAGTTTTCAGCCCGTTTCTTTCAATGCCGGGCGGGGAGAGAACGTCGTCGAAGACGGTGGTGCGGCCGTTCAATCCCTCCTCTACCACCCGAAAGCCGCTCCCGAGAATGTCGGCCATCACGCTGGGCCAGCGAATCGGGTGCGGAAAGCGCCGGCCGAGTCCGCCCGGAACATATCCCCAAGTATTGGAATCGCCGTAGCAGAGGACAGTCTGTCGTCCGTCGGTTCCGCCGGCCATGCGCCTGATCCCCTTCCCGTTCATTCCTGGAGCAGGAGGCCCATGGCCGCTCCGGCCACCAGGATCCGGTTTCCCTCTTCGTTCTCCGGTTTCGAAATGCAGGCGTCCACGCCGTTTCCCGGCGCCATAATCTGGTCGTACTTCTCGATGGCGGAGGTGCAAATGACGAAATGGCAGGGAATGAGCCTGTGGACAATCTTCAGTTCGCGGCAAAACTCCATGCCGTTCTTGCCCTCCATTTCCAAATCGCTTACTACAATCCGCGGCCGCTTCTCCAGGGCGATTGGCAGTCCATCCTTCGGTCCGGACGCCCAATCCGTCTGGAATTCGTGATCCTCGAACAATTTTTTGAGCGAATCGCGCTGATAGGCCGAATCGGAAACGATCAGGACAGTCCGCTTCTGGCTGGATTTGGGAACCGAAAGGAGATAGGAAATCAGTCGGCAGGATGCCGAAAGCCGCCGCCTGAGAAGTTTCGTCTCGTTTTCCTTCGCTTCAATGTGGAGCACAGCTTCCCGGTTCTCCTCTCCGCGGCGGCGCGACGGGCCCTTGATGGCCCGTTCGATATAATTGGCGAGAGCGTCCAGTCTCACCGGCCTTTCAAGAAACGCGTCTGCCCCCTCGTTCACCGCCATGAGAATATGCTGGATAGGCGTCGCCTCCGGCAGGACGAAGATGAAATGAGGGGATTTTTCCGATTCGGCGGCCGCCTGGAGAGTCTTGACACTGATGGCATCGTCCGCATGGTAATCCGTCACCAAGACATCCGCCCCGCTCCCGACGATCTCCCTGGCGGCCGTTTCGTGATTTCCGCCGGAAGCGGCGGGGGATAGGAAGGAAACGCCATACCCACGCTGCCGCAAGCCGGCCGCCACCCGAATCCGTTCCTTCTCATCAGCCAAAGACAATGCAATCTCAGCCATGGCGCCGCCTCATTCCATAATCATGATTTCGAACAGACCGACCGAGTAATGGCGTTGAAGCTGGTTCCTGAAAAAACGGTTAATCTCTTCAAGCGAGAGTCGCGAGGCGAACATAATTTTTATCCTGTCCTTGACCACGCCCTTTTCGATGCGCTCGAGCGAAGGAACGCTGTCGATGACGTCGGCCACCATGGTCAGGCGGCGGATAATCAGATAGGCGAGAAGCGACGCGTCCTGAAACGACGGCTGGATGGCAATCATGCCTTGGCAGATATTGACGCACGGATCCGCCATCTTGGCATGATAAAGAAGTTGGCCCAGGGGGGAGAACTGGAAGTTCCCTTCGGAGGAGTCCGTCTGCTCCGGTTTTTCCGTGACGGTGGTTTCGCCCAGGCGGCAGTTTTTCAGGGCTGCCAGAAGTTCCGGATCCGCCACTTCGTACCCCCGCCCGGCCCGGATTTCGGAAAGTCCCGTCTCCAGGATTTTCACCGAATCCAGCAGCATGTCGATTATCCCTTGATCGACGGCAAGCTTTTTTTCCCGCACCCGATCCAGCACCGACTCCACCTCGTGCACGAAGGCGCCGATGCCGGTAAAGCCGGTCATCATAAAATTGCCTTTGATGGAGTGAAAATGCCGAAAAATGGTATTGATCCTGGTTGCGCTTTCCGGCTCCTTCTCAAGCTGGAAAATGTCTTCGTTCAATTCTTTCAGGATATCGCCGATCTCGATGAAAAACTGTTCGGCCAAGCCGTCGCCCATCTCCGTCGCCGGAAGGGGAGGGAGGGGGTTGTTTTCCGCCGCCGAGCCGGAAACAGCCGGGCCGGTCGCCTTGTCCGGCGGGCCGGGAATCGGCGGAATTTCAGGCAGGCCGGATTCAAGCGGAATGGAATCGGCGCCGAACGCCAAGGCGGCGTTGGGATCGAGGGTTGTGCCGGTGGCCATGGCGATAAGTTGAAAGGGATCGATTATCATCCCGAGCTGGCTGCCGCCAAGAATGGTGGTGCCGGATATGCCGCTGGCCTTGAAACCGTCGGGAAGCGGAATCAGCACCAGTTTCTGGGGCCGGATGAACTCCGAGACCCTGCAGGCGATTCGGCCGTTCTTGGCTTCGACGATAATGATGGAAACGGCTTCGGATGCGGGATCGTCCCCAATGGGGCGGCCGGTCAGCAACTGGAGAAGATCGTGCAAGGGCAGGATGGTGTTCAGGTACATGATGCTTTCGGACCTGCCCATGGTCGTATTGATTTCGCTTTTGCGGATGGAATGGGTGGCGACGACGTTCCCGACCGGTACGGCGAAAAACCCGTCCCCGGCGCGGATGATGACGGCATCGGTGATGTTAACGGCCGAAAGCTGGGGTATCTTATAGGTGAACTCGGAACCCTGGCCGGGGGCGGTATCCACAATGACCTCGCCTCCCAATGCCTCGACGGTGGACTTCACCACATCCATTCCCACGCCCCGTCCGGAAATTTCGGTCGCCTCGCGGGTCGTGGAGAAGCCGGGGCTCATAATCAGCTCCTGGCATCTTTCGGGGGAGAGGATGGTTCCGGCGGGCGCCAGATCTTTTTCGATGGCGATCTGGCGGATCAGATCGTAGTCAAGTCCCTTGCCGTCGTCCCTCACCGAGACGTAAGTGAATTCCTCTTTCTTGTAAGCGGATAGGACCAGTTTGCCGGTCGGCTGCTTCCCAACATGCTGCCGCACCAGCGGGTCCTCCAGTCCGTGGTCGACAGCATTCCGGATCTGGTGGGCAAGCGGTTCGTAAAGGCGTTCGGCAACAGTCTTGTCCACCAGGGTGTCCTCGCCCACGATTTCGAAGTCCACCTGCCGTCCGCGTTTCCTGGAAAGGTCCCGGACCAGGCGGCGGAAACGGAGGAACGTCTACTTGATCGGGATCATGCGGATGTCCATAACCAGGTGATGAAGATCGGAGGAGATGCGGTTGGTGCTCATCGATGCCAACTTCACCATGTCCATCGTCTCCCTGTCCACTTCCGAGGCGATGTTGTTCAGGTGGCGTTGGAGGATGGAAATGTTGGAAGCGGCAATGATAATCTCGCCGGTAAGACCGAGCAGCGTGTCGAGATGGGAGATTCTGACCGGCATTCGCTCAATCTCGGGCGCGACTTTTTCGTGGGAATCCAGGTTACCATTCACGGTCGAATATCCTTGCCAGTACCAGCCGCAGCATGTCGGCCGAAGGCGGTTTGATGATGTAGTCGTCCGCTCCGAGACGCAGGGCCCGGAATATGTACTTGGCGTCGTCGTGGGTTGAAATGATGACTATGGGAAGACGACGGTACCGAGGAGTGATCCGAAGCGCCTCAGTCAATTCGAAGCCGTCCATCTCGGGCATCACCAGGTCGCTGATGACCAGATCGAAGCCGCCTTCCTTCAATATCGCTTGGGCCTCTAGTCCATTCTCGGCTTCGCGAACGACAACCCCCAGCCCGACCAGAATGTCCTTTATTGCGTGCCGCACCGCTGGATAGTCATCCACAATGAGTACGGATTTGCCGTTCAGCGAAGCGTTATCGCCAGCTACCGCCATTGCGTTTCCTTGCCTTCCAGCTGGGCCTTTCCCTCCCCGCGGCCCGGACGAGGCCATCATCCTGGCCGCCGCCATATCCTCGATCACCATTATATGCTTCTCGCCGACATTGTCCAGAGATTACAGCCAGGAATTAAATAGTCGTCCCTGAAAAAGGGGGAGCGAGGCAATTGGCCCGTCCCGACGGAGGCTGCGTCAAGCGGCTCGAGCGGAGGGAAAACGGAAGAATACGGGAATAAGACGACAAAAAAGGCGATTTTCCCTG
>JAITKH010000302.1 GCA_031278535.1 Planctomycetota bacterium
GGCGGCGAGTGGCGGTTGGCGATCACGGCATCATCGAATTCCGCCCGTCCGGCAACACCGTCCGGCTTTCGGCGGATCGCCGGCGCGATCCTCGCCGTTTTGCGGTGGCCAAGGACAGCGACGGAAAAATTCTTACAGCTCCGGAAATGGAAATCCGGGAAGGCGAAGGTTTTACCCGTTCCTCCGGCCCGGGAGAACTGCAATTGCCGGGCGATCCCAGCGGCGAAGGATTGTCCAAATCGGCCACCCGAGTAATTTATGGCGAAAAGGGACAAATGGTTTACAATGAACTGGGTTTGAACATCCGCGTTTACGACAATGTCAGAGTGGTTCAGGCCGGTTTCGGGGACAGTTGGGCCATGCCCAGTCTTGACGGACGGTGCGATCGCCTGGACATCATTCTGCTGGAACCGGCGATGGGGGATATGCGCGGGGGGGAAACCCTTTCCAAGGTGAACCGCATGGACGCCACCGGCAACGTTCTCATTCGCACGTATGCCGATCCCCCGCCTGAAAACCTGAATATCGACTGGCTGTCCCGTCCCGGGATTACCTTTTTTGTACGGGGCGATCAGGGCGTCTACCTGGTTCGAGAAGGCCGCATTGAAGTTTCATGTCCGCCAGGAAGGCGGGCCCAGCTCCTGCTGAACATGGTGGACGACGGGGGCGGAATGCCGAGGCGCCAGCGCATGAAGGCGGACAGGTTCATCCTCGATGCCAATTCCCGCCCGCGGCGTTGGACGTCCGACGGCCAGCTTGAAAGCAACGCCATGGCCTATGGGGAGGCTTTCGAATTCCTTGATTGACGCGCTTCCGGAAAAAGAAGACGTTCCTCCCCTTGAAGCCGCAGCCAGGTTCCTGGCCGAAGGAAATGTTGACGCCGCTCTCGGCGTTGTGTTCGCCGCCTGGTCCGATCGGCCGGAGGATACGGATCTGGCGATTTCCTATGCCACGCTCCTGGCCAGAGCCGATCGGGAACGGGAGGCAGAGGATCTCTTTTCCAGTTTGGCCGACGAATCGCCTGGAGACAGCCGCGTTTGGAACAACTGGGGTTATCTCCTGCTTACCCGGGGCGAGGCGGACCTGGCTCTCGTAAAACTGAATCGGGCATTGGAACTCTCGCCCGGCGATTTCGAGGCCACTGTCAACGCCGGCATCGCCCTGGATCGCCTTGACAGGCTTGACGAGGCCATCGATCACTATCAACAGGCCGTCACGCTGAACCCCGGTTCGTCGGTGGTGTTCAACAACCTGGGAGCGTCCTTATGGCGAGCGGGAAGGATTGCCGAAGCGCGGGAAGCCTTCAGGCAGGCATTGGCATTGAACCCTCGCGATCCCGGCGCCGCCAACAACATGGGCGTACTGAAAATGGCATCCGGCGAATATGACGATGCGGAAGGTTTTTTCCGCCAGGCGTTGAAGACCGAGCCGGAAGGAGGAGCTGCCAAGCGCAATTTGGCAGAAGTACGGCGCCGGAAACGAAAATCCGGGACCATTTCCGAAAGCGGGAAGAAATGTCAGGAAAAGCCACCTTCCTTGTTTTGATATTGTTTTTCGCCGTTGCGACGGCCGACGCGGCCATGACAAACCTTTTCCGGAGGCGATCCGCCGGCGACGGAATGTTTCCCCGCACCGGAGACGTTCCCAATCTTGTTCTGACATCACGGAGAATCCTCACGTACAGCGGCGACAAATTTGCCGAACTTTACGGCGCCGCCGGCAATCGTTACATCCAATACGGCCTGATCAACATGATGGTGGCGGAATACGAATTCGGCGGAAAAGGAAGAAAAATCTCAATCGAACTGGCAACTATGGAATCGCCCACCGCTACCGCCGGCCTCTTCCATCATCATCGGGGGAACATTCTCTCCGGCACGGGCACTCCGGTGGATCTGGGAGCCGAGGGAGTACTGGACAAGGGGCGCGGCAACCGCAACCTGTACTTCTATCGCGGCCGCATTTTCGCCAAAGTGATTTACAGCGGCCCGGAACCGGTACCCGACCTTCTGCCAATCGGCCGTTTCGTGGATTCCCGTCTTCCGGCCGGGAACGACGCCAAACCGGCCGGATTCGACTACATTGACATTCCCGGCGTCAACCGGGACACCATTTCTCTTACTCCGGGATTCACTTTCAACATCTCTTTCCTGCCGCCGGCGGTGTGCGCCAGCGCTCCCGGCGGAGGCAGCGTCGCCTCCGACCTGTACATCATCACCCAGAAAAATCGCAAGGAGGCCGAGTCGCTCTGCAACGATTATTTTTCCTATCTCAAGCTGTATGCCGATTATTTCGAGGATTATCGCCGCGACAACAGGCGTTTCGTCAAGGCGGTGGATCCGAACCAGGGACGGGTTGTCTTCACCTCGCACGAAAACGTCATGATCATAGCCGCCCGTCCGGACGGCTATGAAAAAGGCGAAGCCCTCATCGATGCCGTGAAGGCGAAAATCGATTCGCTGAATCCGTCCGGAAAAAGGAAACGCTGAATCATTGATATACTGTGCGTCATTTGAAATTGTGAATCCTTTTTGGGGAATTTTCACAAAGCATAGACAGACGGAAAAACTCAACGGAGCAAAAAATCAATGCGGCACAAATGCAAAATTACTGTTTTGCGCAGAGAATATTTTTCTGACCTCGTTGATCAATATTTGGCCGACCCGAAATCTGGCAAGTGCCCCTATTTTCAAGATGGACAGGTATTTATCGTTGAATCTCAAGATTTTTTCAGAATGCTGAACGGCCAGTTCTGTTCAGAGGCGTGGGACTGCATCAGCCGATATGTATACGCCGCGCTCCAGGGCGGTTCCATTATGAGCGGCTGGACGAAGGACGAAAAAATGATGATAGCTTGTTGTAATGACGGAACACGACCTGTAATTTTCAAGCTCGAACGCATTGACGAATAAATCATTTTTGATCCGCTTGTCGGTGAAATGGTGAACAAGGACAACAACATGAGACTGTGCTCAGGTACCATTGGCATCATTCTCGTATCGCTCTTCGCCCGGCCATCTTTTGCCGGCGACGCCGCACCGTCCCCGGGGCGACTGGAAGTATCCTTCGATTTCCAGGAATCGAAAAGCATGGCGAGCAATCAGTTCGCGATTTGGGTCGCCGATGCCGACGACGTGGTTGTCAAAACCCTCGCCGTCACCGACTTCACCGGCCGCCGCCGGGGCTGGGAATTCCGGGAAAACTCTCTTCCGCTCTGGGTGAAAAGCGCCGAGGTCGAAACGCTTGCGAAAGAGAGCGTCGACGCTGTTTCCCGGGCCACGCCGCCATCGGGAGAAGTACGCGTCGTTTGGGACTGCCGCGACCAGAACGGCAATCCCGTCCCCCCCGGCGACTACAAGATTTTCGTCGAATGCAGCGTCAGGGATGAAAGCCGCCTGATCTACCTGGCCGAGATTGAGGTAGGCGGCAATCCTGCCGAAAAGAAGCCTGAGCCGATTCGCCGCGGTTACTTTTCCGCCGGGATATTGCGAACCCCCATGATTTCCGGGCTTACGATCAAATATCTCCCTTGAGCCCCGATCACCTGTCGTGATCCGAAAGGAGAAACCCATGAAAATAACCGGCGTTGAATCAATCGCCCTTTCCTACATCCCGGAAAATCCCCCCATCGACGGCCTTTCCGGCATTGCCTCCCGCGACGTTTTCCTGGTCCGGGTATTGACCGACGCCGGCGTGACCGGCCTGGGAGAAGGCTTTGCCCTGGGTTCGCTCCGCTCCCTGGCGGCAACGGTCGAGGAGACGCTTGCGCCGCTTATCCTTGGGCATGACCCCAGGGATATTTCCCGGTTATGGGATCGGATGTACCATTTTACCTTCCGCTATGGCCGCCGCGGCCTGGTTCTTCCCGGCATCAGCGCCCTCGACATGGCCTTGTGGGACATTCTCGGCAAAGTCGCCGGTTTGCCGGTGTACAAACTGGGCGGCGGCTGCCGCGACGCCGTCCCCGCCTACGCCAGCGGAGGGTACTATTTTGCCGACAAGGGGATGGATCGACTGCTTGCCGAAGCCAACGGCTATCGCGAGCGCGGTTTTTCCCGCATGAAGATGAAAATCGGCGGCGCCTCCCGGGATGAGGACGTCCGGCGTATCGGTGAGGTCAGGCGAACGCTGGGAGAGAAAATGGAACTGGCGGTGGACGCGAACAACGCTTACGATTTCAATCAAGCCCTGACGATCGGGCGCTTCCTGGACGATGTGGGGATCGCCTTTTTCGAAGAGCCGATCTCAAGCGATCATCCCGACGCCAGCGCCGAACTGGCCCGCTCCCTCGACACGCCGGTGGCAGGCTACGAAACCGAAGTCACCTCGTTCGGCATGCGCGAATTCATCGTCCACCGCGCCGTTGACATTGTCCAGGCCGACGCCATCTGGTCAGGCGGCATAACCGATTGCCTGCGGACGTCCGCCCTTGCCCGGGCCTGGGGCATGGAGGTCATCCCGCATTTTTCGGCCGCCGCCGTATCGCTCGCGGCCAATCTGCACTGGGCCGCCATGGTTCCGAACTGTTCCTGGATTGAACTCACCCAGGACGCCAATCCGCTGCGGGATGAATTGGCCAGGGAGCCGATCCGTTGTGAAAAAGGCCGCCTGCTCCTTCCGGACCGCCCGGGACTCGGCGTGGAACTGGATGACAATGTCGTGAAAAAATATCGCGTCCGCTGACATTCGCCTGGAGAAACCATGTTCTTAATCAGATGCCGTCCGTTGTTGCCCGCCGTGCTGTTTCTGTCGCTCCTCTCCTGTACGCGCCTCGCAGCCGCCGATTGCGGAGAAACCGTCGCTTCCGAAGACCTGATTCACCGGCGTTTTGTCCTGTCCAGCCTGGATGGCGAACCCATACGGACGGCAACCGGCCCGCTCACCGTCGAATTTCTTGAAAATTTCATGGTTTCAGGCCAGGCCTGCAATGCTTTCAGGGGTCAGGGTGAATTACGGAACGGGATTCTTACCGTTTCCAACATGATCATGACCAGAAGATTCTGCCTGGACGAAACGCTGAATCGCCTGGACGCGATAATCGGCCAATTGTTTGCCGGCGGCGCCGAAATCGATCTCGAAGGAAACCGGCTTGTCCTTTCCGGAGACGGCCATCGCCTGGAATACTACGGCGACGACTGGAAACGATGAGGAAACCAGGGACAATCATGCGATTATCCATTGGTATCGGCATTGGGATCCGGAAAAAAGTGGAAGTGAAATGGAATAGAAAGGCGAAAGAATAAAATCGGCGGAATCTGGGAAGGAAGGCCGGCCGTAACTCTTCGCCACGCACACCGGAACGGGAGGCTGCATCTCCGGGCTACAACCTGAATTCCGCCGATTCCCGTTCGCCATACCTCATACATGCGCCCATCGCAAATTATACCGCCCGCGATCTGAAATTATGATTTTCGCCCAGAGGAGAGCGTTTTCACAATTCCAGCCCGCGAAGAGTCTTAACGACTACCGGCTAAAGCCGGTAGGTTATGATTGCGACTGAAGTCGCAGTTCCGGCTAAAGCCGGCTGGAAGTCGCGGCTAAAGCTTATTGCCCATCATCCCAGACGGTAAATCCATCATCGGAAGGTTTGTCCTGATGGGCAATATATTCGGCGATCATTTCGCCTGTCACTGTGCCGACCGGCGCGCGAAAATATCCGCGCGCCCAACGATGTTGCCCCCAGTACCGCTTCTTGAGCGAGGGGTGCTCCTCGAAAAGCAGACGCGCCGATTTCCCTTTAACCGCCCGCACAAGATCCGAAG
>JAITKH010000319.1 GCA_031278535.1 Planctomycetota bacterium
CCCGGCTGGGTGGAACAGGATCCGATGGAGATATGGTCGTCCCTGGCGGCGGTTCTTGCCGAGGCCAGGGCCCGCATCAATTGCGACGTTTCCGACATCGCCGCCCTTGCCATCACCAACCAACGGGAAACCACGCTGATTTGGGATCGAAAAACCTCGAAGCCCATCTACAACGCCATCGGCTGGCAATGCCGCCGCACCGCCGGATATTGCGACGCGCTCCGGGCCAGCGGCTTCGGGAACATCATCCGGGAACGGACCGGCCTGATCGCCGACGCGTATTTTTCCGGCCCGAAAATCCGCTGGATTCTCGACAATGTCCCTGGAGCGAGGGAGCGGTCCAGGGCCGGGGAACTCGCTTTCGGAACCGTCGACTCGTGGCTTGTCTGGAACCTCACCCGGGGCCGGAAGCATGTGACAGATTATTCGAACGCCTCCCGCACCATGCTCTTCGACATACGCCGGCTGGACTGGGACGACGAAATCCTCGCCGAACTGGATATCCCCCGGGCACTGCTCCCGGAGGCCGGCCCTTCAAGCCATATTCATGCCCTGACCGATCCGGAATTTCTCGGAGGGGAGGTCGCGGTGGCCGGGATTGCCGGCGATCAGCAGGCCGCTTTGTTCGGCCAGTGTTGTTTCGAACCGGGCATGGTCAAAAATACCTATGGAACAGGCTGCTTTATTCTCATGCACACCGGGCAGGACGCCATCCGTTCGGAAAACGGCCTGCTGACCACCATCGCCTGGGGCATCGGAGACAAGGTGGAGTATGCGATCGAAGGTTCCGTTTTTATTGCCGGCGCCGCCGTTCAATGGTTGCGGGACGGATTGGGGATTATTGCCGACGCCGCCGAAAGCGGGGCGCTGGCCGCCGGCGCCGGGGACACTAACGGGGTGTATTTCGTGCCGGCCTTCACCGGTCTGGGCGCCCCGCATTGGGATCCGCATGCCCGCGGCGGCATTTTTGGCCTGACCAGGGGAGTTTCACGCAGCCATATTGTCCGCGCCGCTCTCGAATCGATCGCCTACCAGTCAGCCGACGTCATCCGCGCCATGGAATCCGATGCCGGAACCAGGCTGAAGGAGCTGCGCGTGGACGGCGGCGCCTCCGCCAACGACTTTCTCATGCAATTCCAGGCCGACATCCTGGGTGCCAGGATTGTCCGCCCGGCCGTGATTGAGAGCACCGCCCTCGGCGCCGCCCGACTGGCCGGCCTGGCGGTCGGTCTTTACGCCAACCAGGACGAGATCGCAAAAAACGCGATTGACGGGAAGGTGTTTCGTCCGGGGAAAAACGGGGAGGAAATGCGCCGCCTCGTCTCCGGGTGGCGCCGGGCGGTTTCATGCTCGCTTGGTTGGGATAAACCGTAGTGGCCTGAAAAGGCTAATCCTGCGAACGCCGAAGTCCGACCCGCTCCCGAATCGCCCTTCGAAGCCGAAGAGGAATTCACTTCCCCGGGGACGAGAGCCGGATGAACCGGGGCAACCTCCGCAAAGTCGTGCTCGAAGGTTATTGCGGCGCGGCAGGCCAGCCGCGGCAGCGGGAGTCAGCGCCCCATTTCGATCGCCACGCGCATGACCCCGGCCGTATTTTTGTCGATGTATTCGTAGGCCTTGGCGATGTCCGGCAACGGGAAGCGGGCGGTAACCATTTTCCGCGTATGGATTCGTCCCTTGCGCATATGCTCCACGGCCGCAACCGTGCTTTCCCGGACCGTGCCCATAACCGCGTACAAGGCGACTTCGCGGCGCTGAAAACTGGGTATCTCGAACGTCACGGGTTCCTTGAAATTCGCCACGATTACAACCCGCGAAGCGTTCGGCGCGATATCGATGGCCTGCTTTATCGAGGCGCCGACGCCGGCGCAGTCGAACACCGCGTCCGGCGGCTCGCCGCCGAAGGCGCTCCGCGCCGCTTCCTTGAGATCCGCCTTGCTGCTGTCCACGGCCTCGAGCCCGTTGTCCCTGGCTATCGCCAGCTTCTCCTCCGCAACGTCGGCCACCAAGGCGGCGGCGCCCATGGCCTTGCATGCCTGGGCGGTGAAATTACCGATGATGCCGGCTCCGATTACCAGCGCCCTCTCGCCCGGGCGCACCCGGCCGGTTTGCGCCGAATTCACCCCGACCGACACCGGTTCAGCCAGCATCCCTTGATCGACGGGCATGCCATCGGGAAGTTTCACCGCGTTCCAGGCGGGACAGGCGAAATATTCGGCAAACAGGCCGGAAACATGAATGCCTATCAGGCCCTTCATGCCGGTGCAGACATTGTGCCGGCCAATTTTGCAGGCCCGGCATTCGCCGCAAGCCAGTTGCTGCTGGATAACCACATGATCGCCGGGAACAAGTCCGGCGACGCCGGAGCCGGCGGCATGAATGATTCCTGTCCCTTCGTGCCCCTGGATGACGGGAAATGCGGCATATTTGTGCCTGCCGTGGTAAATTTGAATATCGCTCGCGCAAATGCCGGCGGCGAGCATTTTGACGACGACTTCGCCCGCGCCCGGCTCGGGAACAGGCGCCTCAATGATTTCAATTTGTCCCGCCCCGGTTGTTTTCGCCGCCAGCATTGCCTCCCCTTCCTCCGGTCCGGCGCCTTCCGGCCGGGATTCCGCGTTCCGTGCGATCCGGCGCGGGGGCGATTCACCCGATTTCAAAATCGCTTTCCAGCATTTCCCCCAATCGTTCGATCGCCGCCTGGGCGTCGGAGCCGTTGGCCCGTATCTCCAGCCGCGCGCCCGAACCGGCCGCAAGCATCATGATGTCGAGAATATTTTTGGCGTTTGCCGGCGGTTCCCCTTCCTTGACGATATTGATGTCGCAGGAGAACGTGTTTGACAGCGAGACGATTTTGGCCGCCGGCCGCGCATGGATGCCGAACCTGTGTTTGACCGTCACCGAACGCCGAAACGTTTCTCCCATCAGAGTTCTCTTCATAAATGTGCAGAGAATCCCGCGACAATTTCCATCAGGACCCGGGCGGTTTTGGCCGGATCGTGACGGACGGGATTGTCCAGATTCACCACATCTCGCGCTATCGGCTCGATCCCGGACGCCAAGATTTCCCGGACGTCGCACTCGGTCGGCGTAACGCCCTTCGTCGCCATGGCCGCAAGCCGATCCGGCCCCGCGGAACGGTTGTTTACGAGAGCCATATCTATCTTAAGGGCGGGGGCGTGTTTTTTCAACATCCGAATGTGGGCGCTGGCGCTGAATCCCTGGGTTTCCCCCACTTGTCCGGCGGTATTCGCAATATAGACCACTCTCGCCGGCGATCGGTTAATGGCTTCGATCATCTTGGCGTCCAGGAGGTTCGGCAACACCGAGGTGAAGAGGCTCCCCGGCCCCAGGGTTATCAGGTCAGCCCCGGCCACCGCCGCCAGCACGTCCAGGGGAGGATCGCCCGGGGCGGGACGGAGCTCGAGGGACTCGATGGGTTTCCCGCATTTGGCAATCCATTGCTGTCCGGTCGTTTTGCTGTTGTCCGGATGGGTCGCCACCAGGCTTATTTTGTCGAGCGTGGCCGGAAGGACCTGGCCACGCACGGAGAGGATGCGGTTCATTTCGCGGATGGCGCCGCCGAAATCGCCGATGATGATGGCGAGGACGGCGATAAAGAGGTTGCCGAAGGAATGGCCGGAAAATTCTCCTTCGGGAAATCGGTATTGGAGAAGCTTGGCCATCGCCGGGGTGACATCCGAAAGCGCCACCAGGCAGTTGCGGATATCCCCCGGCGGCAACATGTCGAAATCGTGCCTGAGGCGGCCCGAACTTCCTCCGTCGTCCGCCACGGAGACGATGGCGGTTATGCGGCGCGAGTAGTCCCTGAGGCCGGAAAGGAGAGT
>JAITKH010000382.1 GCA_031278535.1 Planctomycetota bacterium
CGGCACCATTGCCGAAATCGGCCCTGGAGTCGAGGACTTGGCTCCCGGCGACAAGGTTGCGGTCAATCCGGTAATGAATTGCGGGTTCTGTCCCGCCTGCCAGCGGGGCGAGGCGAATCTCTGCGTCAGCAAGCGGTTCCCCTGCTCGGCAATGGTCGTGCCCCATATGGACGGCTTTTTCCGCGAATATTTCGAGACCCAGGCGCGCCTTTGCCTCAAGGTTGCGCAGAGTGTGGATCTGGCAAGACTCGCCTTCGCCGAACCCCTGGCCTGTTCCCTCCATGCAGTGCTGAAACTGGGGAGTTTGGCCGGCAAAAAAGTATTGATCACCGGTTCCGGCCCCATCGGCGTCCTGGCCGCCGCCGCCGCCAGGGCGGTGGGGGCCGGATGCGTGATTATCACCGACGTGGTGGACGAACCCTTGGACATAGCCAGGACCATGGGAGCGGACCTGACGGTCAACACCGCGAAGCTGCCGCTGGCCAAGGCTTTGGCGGACATCGGTCCGGTGGACGCGGCGGTGGAGGCGTCAGGGGCGGTTCCGGCCCTTCGCGACTGCCTCGATGCCCTCCGCAAAGGCGGCGCCATGACGCAGCTCGGGACCACTCCGTCCGGGGATATCGGCGTGCCTTGGATTTACTTCCAATCCAAGGAGATAACCGTCTTCGGGTCCAGCCAGTTCAATCGCGAATATGCCATCGCCGTTGATCTCATCCAGAGCGGACGGATCGATCCTTCCCCCATGCTCAGCCGGCAATTCAAGTTCGAAGAGGGAGACAAGGCCTTTGCCGTCGCCGGCGATCGCAAGATCTGTATGAAAGCCCAGTTCATACCCTAGCGCCTTTCGCCGGCCGCATTCCGGAACCGGGTCCGGGACAGCGCCAAGCGATTCCCTGAAAGCCATAACGGAGAAACAAGGAGGATGCGCCATGCCGGAACAATTGTCGCCATTGGGGGACAAAATTCTCGCCTATCTCGGCCGCAAGATCGAGGATATCGAAAAAGACATCCGGTATCTCTCGGCGAGGAAGGAAATGCTGGAGACCGCCACCCGGGAGATTGCCGATATTATTGAACGCACTCCGGCTGTGGAGGAAGCCGCAGTCGAGGAAATTCGGGAAAAATGTTGAAAATTAATGGTTGATGTCCTTGCCCGGAATATGGTATACTGATTTGTCGAAGCGTGGGAATGCGGACGGACGAAACAATATTGAAGTTTGGGATGCGGAGCCGGAGCTAAAAATGGTTGCGCCGAGACGGATGTACTGTTGGCACATCGCCGTTCTCGCCGTCGCGGTGTCTTTTGGCGCCGCGGGCAATCGGGGATTCGCGCTCGAATGGCCGCGCCTCTTCCGCCATTTCAATCTCCTCGGCCTGTCGGAAAAAACCTCAGACGAAATCCAGGAAGAGGAAAAGATTTCCGAAGCCCTGGATCAAATCGCCGACTACCGTTCCCTCCGCCAATCCATGGAAAACCCCGACATTCCGCTCAGGAGGTACGTGAGACCCGGCGAAACGCTTTCCTACCAGGCCAAGTGGCGGGGCTTGCCGGCCGGGAGCGTCCGTCTCTCGGCCAAACGCCTTGCCATTCTCAAGAACCGGCCGGTTTTCGTCTTCGAGTTGACCGTCGAATCGAATGATTTCCTTGATGCCTTTTACCCGATCAATAATCGTATCAACAGTTATGTGGACGCCTCGAACGGCAGGAGTTATCTTCTCAGGAGAAATATCGCCGAGCGGAACCGCCGTTACAAGGACAGGCTTGAATTCAAATACGACGGCCGTTTCCCAAACGGGCTTCCGAACCCGGTTTCCCGCTACTCCATGGTGGACGATCAGGGGCGGGAGACGGCCAATAACCCCTTTCCCATCTCCGGCAACATGCAGGACGTGGTATCGAGCATTTTTTGCCTGAGGGGAATGGGCCTTAGGAAAGAGGGGGACGTCTGCCTTCTCCTCATTGGTTCCCGCCAGAAGCCGGTGGCCGCCCGGATTGAGGTGGTGGGAGAAGAGCGTCTCGATCTCCCCGGCCTGGGAAAATTCGATTGCCTGGTGGTGGAGCCGAGCGCCGAGGGCGCCAATCTTTCCGGCCAGCCCCTTGCCACCAGGGGCGGAGAAAAGGCCTGGCTTGAAAAACATTGTTTCGTTCCCCTCCAGGTGTCGGCAATACTTCCCAGCCCTGTTGGCGAAGTTGTGGCCACCCTTGTCGCCGCGGAAAACTCCGTTCTCGGTCGATACGTTGCCAAATAACACGGATCTGCCCGTTCGCTCCGGACCTTTTCCCCGAAAATCGAATGTGCGCATAATTGAATGGCGCGCCCGGCGTGGGACTCGCCCCGGAGGAGGAGATTCCCTACCGAACGTCCCGTATTTCTTCGTTAGCGTGCGGTTTCACAGTTCCAGTCCGGAGAGGAGGATGCATGACCCTGGCATTCGCCTCGCGCCGCTTGACGCGGGGACCTGGCGTGATACAATGAAAGTGTTTCCCCCGTGGCGGGAATTCTTCTGTTTGCCTTGGCGCAAGACACAAGGAGGGCGAAGTGAGCAATAAGCGGGAGGTCGGGAAGAAGGACGGCGGCGGGGCCGAAAAGGCCGGCAACGCCCAGGCCGGAACGAATTCCCTGTATGTCGTGGCCTTTCTCGCCGGGGCCGCCCTGATGGGTCTCGAGATGTCCGGCGCCAGGCTGGTGGAGCCGCATTTCGGTTCCACCATCTATGTCTGGGGTTCAATCATCGGCGTTTTCATGCTCGCGCTCTCCATCGGCTATTGGGCGGGAGGACGGCTAGCCGATCGCTCTCCCCGAATTGAAACCCTTGGACTGGCGATTCTTCTGGCCGCCCTCCTCGACCTCGCCATCCCGCCCCTGGCGCCGCGCTTTTGCTCCTGGATTAACGAAATGGAGGCGGTGGACGTTCGCTATCGGACGCTTGTCGCCAGCCTTGTCCTTTTTGCCCCGGCCTCCATTTGCATGGGGATGGCCAGTCCCTTTGCCGTGCGGTTGGCGGCAAGCCGGGTATCGGCCCTGGGTTCGGTCGCCGGTTCCCTCTACGCCGTCTCCACCCTCGGATCCATTCTGGGGACCCTCCTCGTTTCCTTTGTCCTGGTTGAATTCATCGGCACTTCGTTCGTGGTCTATGGGGTGGGCATCGTATTGGCCCTGGTGGCGGCATACTGCTTCATGTCGGGCGGCGGCGTCTTCCGCCGGGCCGGAACCGCCCTCGCCGTCATCGGCATCGGTGGCGGTTACTTCGGCGCCGGCGTTCCCCTCACCCAGGTCATGGCCGGCGACACCCTCCTGGAAATGAAGGAATCGGCGTATCATTTTATAACCATCCTGAAGGGCCGGTCGCAAATCGCCCCCTATCGCCAGCCGGCGCGGCTCATGATGTTCAACAACCTGATCGAAAGCGGCATCCTGCTGGACGAGCGGACCGGGGAGCTTCCGCCGCCGCCGGCGCGCACTGCCTGCGGCTATGTCGATCTCCTGCATCTGGGCATGGTACTCACCGGCCGTCCGCCGGAAAACATGCTGATCATCGGCTGCGGCGGCGGAGTTGGCCCCCGCATGTTCAAGGAAAACTACCCAGGGGCGGTGAAGTCGATAGATGTGGTGGATATCGATCCCTGGGTATTCAAGCTGGCGGAGAAATGGTTCGCCTATCCCTTCTCGGGCGATGCGGTCATCAAGTCGCACGTCGTGGACGGCCGCATGTTTGTCGAACAGGCTCCGCCCGACAGGAAATGGGATTACATCATCATGGACGCCTATTCCTCGGGCGGCCGAATTCCGAAACACCTGATCACCGGCGAGTTTTTCCGCGCCATCCGGGATCGCCTGGCGGAAGGCGGGGTGATGATCATAAACGTCATCAGCGCATTCGAGAAGCCGGCATCGGGGCTGGATCACAGCCGCCTGTTCCGTTCGGTATACAAAACGCTGGAGGAGGTATACGACGCCAACCGCTCCGGCGGAGGGGGACTCTATGCTTTTCCGCGCAACCGTTCCGGCCAGGGCGAGAATATCATTATGGTGGCGACAAAAAACGATCTCCCCCGCTATTCGCCCCGCGACATTGAGCGGCGGTACCGGAGCATCCGCAATCGCCTTCTTTCCCACGCCCGGCTGGACGAGGTGATCCCCAGGCAAATAGCCATTCGTCCCGATTTGTCCGATGTGCCGTTCTTGACCGACGATTTCTGTCCGACGGACAGCATGGTCCATAGGTGAATACATTCGCTTCGCCGTTCGGAATAAACTTGCGGGCAATCGTCACGGCGTGGATATGCTTCTCGACCCCCCCCTTCGCTGCCGCCCGCTGGCGGACAAGGGGCACCGGCCCAATCGGGACAAGCGGAGGGAACTTGGAGCGGGGAATAACCGCCATCGCCCGCGCCCGCGGCAACCAGAGGTTCCGTCCATGCCAGGCAACGCGGCCTTCTCGAAAAATTTCGCCCGCACAGGGAGCGCCTCATCGGCCGGTTCGACCGGCGGTTCGATGTCGCCGGAATCCAATGCCGAAAGTGTTCGGAAACTACCCCGCCGGAAGATTGGGCCAAGGCATTGCCGCGTCAGGGTTCAAGATTTATCAACAAAGAAAACAACTGGCCTGCCCACTCCGCGGCGCATCCAAGAACGGTCAACCAATCGGAGCAATGCATATACAGCCCAAACGCGGGGCGGCGGGATGGGATAATGGCGGCTTCATCCCTCTTTTAAACGGAAATTCCGGCGAGTATGCTCTTCCGGGAACAAAAATCCGGGCGATTTTTCTTGACAACGACATGGATTGCGAAAAAATGGGTTATAGTGGGGAGTGGCGTGATTCCGCGTTCCCGCCTCTCCGAAGGCATCCTGCCCGATACGCGAACTGTATCGATGTGGGAGCGGGCTGTGCCCGCTCCCTGTTTGTTGGCGATTGGCCGGCGCCGCCGATTAGCCGGGTTTGGAACAAAAAGGTCGAGCATTATGAGCGGCAGCGAGGATTTCCTCAGGCATATCGACAGCCTGCACCGCGAGAAGGGCATTGATCGCGAGCAGTTGTTCGAATCTATCGAGACGGCCCTGGTGTCGGCCGCCCGCAAGCGTTATCCGAACGTCGAGGAACTCAGGGTCAGGATTGACCGTGGCAACGGCGCCATTCACTTGATGGACGGCGACATCCCCTTCGAAGAGATGGAGCCGGCCGCCTTCGGCCGGATTGCGGCCCAGACCGCGCGGCAAGTGATGATCCAGCGCATTCGCGAGGCCGAATCCGAAGTTGTCTACGAGGAATTCGTCGCCCGCGTCGGCACCATCGTGAACGGCATAATCCAGCGAGTGGAACGGGGCACCGTCATCTGCAACATCGGCAAGTCGGACGGCATTCTTCCCCGCCAGGAACAGATACCCTCCGAAAATTACCGGCCGAACGAGCGGATCCGCGCCTATGTCACCCAGGTCCGGAAAAAAGGGAACAAGGTCGTCATCATCCTTTCCCGCACCCATCCAGACCTAGTGCGCGAACTCTTCGAGCTTGAGGTGCCGGAAATCTACGAACACATTGTGGAAATCAGGGGCCTGGTTCGCGAACCGGGCTACCGGACGAAGATCGCCGTCTCCAGTTCCGACAGTCGGGTGGATGCCGTGGGCGCCTGTGTTGGGGTGCGCGGCAGCCGCATCCGAAACATCGTTGAGGAGCTGGGGGGAGAAAAAATCGACATCGTGCGCTGGAACGAATCGCCCGAGCTCTTCATTCGCAACGCCCTATCCCCTTCGGAAATCGATCACCTCGAGTTTGATCGGAACCACCAGCGAGCCCGGGTCATCGTTCCGGACGACCAGCTGTCCCTCGCCATTGGCCGCAAGGGCCAGAACGTGCGGTTGTCTTCCCGCCTCACGGGCTGGAACCTCGACATCATGACCGTGACGCAGCACAGCGCCTGGCGCGAGAAGGGGCGGCAGGAAATCGCCTCGCTGCCTGGAGTGGGCGAGTCCACCATCAACAACATGTTCATGGCCGGATTCGAATCCTTCCATGACATTGTCGAACTCGGCATCGACGACCTCATGAAGATCAAGGGAATCGGCGCGATAAAGGCCCAGGAAATCTACAACTTCGCGGTCGACGGCTATAAGCGAAGGCTGGAAGAGGACTCCCGCGAACTGGCCGAGGCCAGGGAGAAAAAAAATTCGGGCCAGACAACGGGAAAGGTTGCTCCCGCGGTGTTTGAGTCGGAGTCGGTGTTGTTGGAAACGGACGATAGATAGCGCCCGGATCGTCCGGCGCCTTCCGGGCGGAAGGGCCGGCGGAACGGTTCGGATCGACATGCCTGCATGGCAGGGGCGGGGACTCACGGAAGATGCGGCTCCACGAATTGGCGAAAAAGCACGGATACAATCAGCAGAACCTCCTTACGGCGGTG
>JAITKH010000384.1 GCA_031278535.1 Planctomycetota bacterium
GTCCAGACCGCGTTCAAGAAAAACCCTCTCATAATGCCGCACCGTATCTTCGTCCCGGAAAAGAAGACGGGCTATTTCCTGGCACGAAAGTCCCGCATCCCGCCAGAGAATGGTCTTCAGGCGGTCGGCAAAGCGAGCAGTCCGCTCGTGCTTATGCAAGGCGATACGTTCCTGCCGTTGGGATGAGGTCAGACGCGGTTCCAGTGTACTCATGTCTTCCTATTCTCAAAATATGCCCCCTCCTTGCCAACCCCTTCGTCAACTCCTACCGAAAAATATTTCGCTACGGGTATACAACACGGATTACGACAGTTGCATCCGCAAGGCCGCGACCCTCGGATTCGATTCCGTCGGATTGCGCGGCACCGGAATCGTCGGATTCGCCGACGAAAAGAAAAAGGCCACCCGGGAGTTGGCGGACAGCCTTGGCGTAACGTTGAATTACGTCGCCGCCTGCGGGGCCGACCTTGCCTCCGAAAGCGGTGAGGAACGCGCCGTCGCCGTGGGGCAAATCGGGGAAATTCTTGGGGCGGTGGCTTCCATGGGAGGGACGTTGGTTTGCGGGGCTTTTTACGCCCCCTGGAAGGGGACCCTCCCGGCCGGGGTGGTCGACAAGCGGCCGAATCTGGAGAGGAGCGCCCGGGCGATGCGGGAAATTTGCCGGCGGGCGGATGGCCTGGGGATCCGGATCAACCTGGAAATCCTCAACCGCTACGAAAACTACCTGCTGAACACGGCGTCCGAGGGCCTGGAATACCTGGAGGCGGCCGGCTGCGGCAACCTCGGCCCCCTGTTGGACACTTTCCACATGAATATCGAGGAGGAGACCCTGCCGGGAGCCATCCGCGCCGCCGGAGACAGGCTCGGGCACTTCCATATCGGCGAGGCCAACCGCGACGTACCCGGCCCCGGCGGCCACATACCCTGGCCCGAGGTGTTCGCCGCCATCAGGGACATCGGCTACCCCGGCATCGTCGAATTCGAGCCTTTCGTCACCAACGGCAGCGAAATCGCCGCCAACATCCGACCTGGGGATTTTCCGGGGGAGCAATTCCCTGGCCCGGTATCCGGCGGTCATTGGTCACGAATACGCGGGCATTGTCGAAAGCGCGGGCGGACTGGTCGCCCCCGGGGATCGCTGCCACCGCCTCGATCCGGAGAAAATACCCCCCGATCTCGCCTGCCTGGTCGAGCCCTATTCCATCGGCGTTCAGGTCAACCGGCGGGCGGGCATGGAAAAAGGTGATCGCGTCCTCATCCTGGGCGCCGGCCCCGCCGGCCTCTGCGTCCTCCAGGACGCCAAGGCGCGGGGCGCGATCGTCGTCAGCGCCGATCTCATCGACAACCGCCTCCGGGCGGCGAAGGATTTCGGAGCCGACCGGACGGTGAACGTCGCCCGCGAAGATCTCGCGGCCGCCGTGGCCGACTTCACCGGGGGGGCGGGCATGCCGGTGGTGATCGATTCGGCCTGCACCCTTGAGTCGTTCCCCCAATCCCTGGAATTGGCCAGTCCCGCCGGGCGGGTCATTGTCATGGGAAACCTCAGCCAGCCGTCCGCAGTCGCCCAGGTGTCCATAATCGGGAAGGAACTCGCCGTTATCGGCACCAGGCTGAACAACCGCCGCTTCCCCGAAGCGATCGACGGCATGGAACGGGGCGTTTATTCGCCCGGAAAACTGCGCACCCATTCTTTTCATTTCACCAAGGTCGCCGAGGCGTTCGATCTGATCATGAACCGTCCGGAACAGGTCCGCAAGGTGGTTCTGGCCTTCGATTGATTTGAAGGGGGGGCCGCCTTCTGGAAAGCCCCGGGCATGATTGAAGGGAAAGTCAATGGCGTTAATCGACAAAACGATTGGGCGGCTGCTGATCGCCGGCATGTCCCTCGCCTTCCTGGGGCTGGTCGGGTCGGTGCTGTTGCAGGTGTTCGCCAGGTGGTTCCTGCCAAGGGTTCCGAGTTGGACGGAGGAGACGTCGCGGATGTTCCTCATCTGGCTGGTGGGCTTCGGCGGCGGCCTGGCCTACCGGCGCGGAGGATACGTCAACGTCGATTTGCTGATCAACTTTTTTCCCGCCCGGCTGCGCCGGCCGCTGGCCAGGCTAGGCGACCTGATAATCGCCCTGTTCATGATCCTGTTCACCTGGCAGGCATGGCTTCAGACCGTCCGCATGGGCCGCCGGCAGACCAGCCCGGCCCTCGATCTCCCCATGCAGTACGTATTTTTCGCGCTGTGCGTCCTCGGGGCGGGGGTCGTGCTGTTTTCGCTCTGCCATTTACTTCCGGGATCCCCCGCCAGCGGAGAAAAAGGAGAATAGCTTGGACCTTATCGTCATGGTCGCCGCCTTCGTGCTCCTCCTGTCGGGGGGGATTCCCATCGCCTTCTGCCTGGGGCTTTCCTGCGCCCTTTACGGCTTCCTGTCCGACATCCCCTTCATTTTCCTCGCCCAGAAAATGTACGGAGGGCTGAATTCCTTTACCCTCCTGTGCATACCCGGCTTCGTCCTCGCCGGCGAACTGATGAACACCGGGGGCATCTCCGAGCGTATCGTCCGCTTCTGCAACAGCTTCATCGGCCATATCCGCGGCGGCCTCGCCCAGGCCAACATCGTGGCCTCGATGATTTTCGCCGGCATCTCCGGCAGCGCCCTCGCCGACACCGTCAGCCTCGGCTCCGTCCTTATTCCCTCCATGAAAAGGGAAGGCTACGACGTCGAGTTTTCCTGTGCGATCACCGCCTCCTCGTCCACCATCGGCCCCATAATCCCCCCTTCCACCCCCATGATCATCGTCGGCACCCTCACCGGCCTTTCGGTCGGCAAGCTGTTCATGGCCGGGGTCGTCCCCGGCATTCTGATGGGCGCGGGGCAAATGGCCCTCACCTATTACCTGTCGCGCAAGCGCAACTACCCCAAGGGCGAAAAAACCGGTTGGAAGGAGCGTCTGGTCGAGTTCAAATACGCCTTCTGGTCCCTCCTCATGACCTTCATCATCCTTTACGGCATCCTGGGCGGGCTGTTCAGCCCGACCGAAGCCTCCATAGTCGCCTGCCTGTACGGGTTGCTGGTGGGTGTTTTCATCTACCGGGGCCTCTCGCTCGATAATCTTCCCCGGGTTTTCATCAACGCCGCCATCACCACCACCGGGATCATGGTACTGGTCGGCTTCGCCAACTGCTTCGCCTGGATAATGATGTCGGAGCGGGTGCCGATGCTGATCACCAAGCTGATGCTCAGCATCACCGAAAACAAGTTCCTCATCCTCCTCTTCATCAACATCCTGCTCCTCGCCGTGGGCATGTTCATGGAGACCATCGCGGCGCTCCTGACCCTGTTTCCCACACTGCTGATGGTGGCGACATCGGTCGGCGTCGATCCGGTTCATTTCGGCCTCATCGTTGTTCTCAACCTGGTCATCGGCCTGACTACCCCGCCGGTCGGGGTGTGCATGTTCGTGGCCTGCAGCATCGGGAAAATTTCGCTAAGCTCCTTCGCCAGGGCGAACCTGCCGTACCTGGCCCTGAACATCGGGATACTAATGCTCCTAACCTATGTCCCCATCCTGGTCCTGTGGCTCCCGAACTTGGTTATGTGAACGGAAGAAACCGCCGGGATGATCGTGGCGGAAGGCTTCGACCGCGAAATCGTCGACGGATGGGCCGGGGGGGGACTCCCCGCAAAGCCTCCATTAAATCTCGCGCCGTTTCCCGCTCCTGGCGATGGAAACCGGGCCGGCAGGCTGGCGCCCGGCCGCAGCCCCGGCTTGTAGTGCGATCCGCGAATCCGTCTCGTTCCGCCGCGTTCCGCCGTTTCGGGCGGCGATGTCGGTCCAGGCGGCCTGGCCGTCGCGGACGGCGGCGTATATTTCCCGAAGGCTTTGCCTTTCGGCCGGGGAACAGGCTGCCGCCTCATGACCGAGATACGCTCCCAGATCGGCCGGGGCCACGCCCAGGGCGGCGAAGCTGTCCAGCAGCCGCCGGCGCGCCGCCTCCGGATTCTCCGCGTCCTGCCGGCGCATGGTCGCCGCCGCCTCGTCCATGCATTCGTCGAGCAAATCCTGCGGGATGAGCTGGAGCTCCAGGTTCCGGCGCTTTTTGGCGCAAAGATACCCTTCCCGGTTCAGGATCTCGTCGTCGGACGCCCGGACGAAATGCGCCGTCCCGCCTCCGGAATTCCCGCAATCCCCGATCATTTCCCGGCCCTTGCGGGGAGTCTTCCGTTCCACGATCTTCTCGATTACGACGGTGTCGCTCTTGGTGAGGTTCGACTCGAGATCGGTCACCGACACCCGCACCAGGCGCCGTTCTCCGTCCTCGTAGCACGGTTCCTGCCTGGTCTCGATGTTGCCGAGGATTTTCACCGCCTCGTCGGCGAAGCGGAGGGAAGGACCCTCGACAAAGCCTTCCCCCGCCGGCTTCCGGTATCGGGCCGCCTCGGCGAAACGCACTCGGCGGCAGCAGGCCAACAGCCGCTCCCGGACGCGGTCGAAACTCCTGGGGCGCGAGCGGGCGGCCAGGAACCGCGCCCGCTGCGCCGCCCCGGCAGCCTCCGCCTCCGCCGCGTCTTCCTTTGCCGGCATCCGCCATTCTCCGCCGTTCCGCATCTTTTCCATGCCATCCCCCATCATGCCTTTTTCCTTTCCTTGTCCGATTCCCGGCGTTCTCGCGTCTCCGGTTCATCCGGCTTCCGCCTTCGGGGAAGTGAATTCCTCTTCGGCATCGGGAATCCGGCCGGACTTCGACGCGCGTAGCCTTTTTAGGCCGCCGGAGCGGTTTCCCTTTGCCCTCGGGACCGAAGGGATTATACTTAGTCGTCCCTGAAAAAGTGCCATCAAACTGCGAAATCATCGGAAAATTGGGGAAAAATCGACTGAATTTCGGTAAA
>JAITKH010000020.1 GCA_031278535.1 Planctomycetota bacterium
CGCGGCCTGATGTTATGGGCCGCAGGCGATCAACTTTTGAAGGGGGCGGCCCTGAACGCCGTGCAGATAGCTGAGTTGCTCCTGCAAGGCGGGTGATGCTTCGCCCGGGGAAAAACTGGCGCCGCGCCGCCGAACGGATTTTTCCGCCGCGGCCTATTTCCGGTTTCTGGCTGGCGGCGGGAAAACGACAGTTGCGCCGCCTCCCGGCGAACGTTTTTCGGCGGATTGTTTCCGCCCGCACATTGAAGAGGAGAAAAAATGCGCAGGCCAATCGGCATAATCGTGTCGTTCCTCCTGACAAGTTGTACTCCGGCCGTCCTTGCCGCCGAGGCGACGCCGTCCGGGACGCCGTCCCCGCTTCCGGATATCCTGTTCTACATTGCGGTTCTTTGCAGCCTCACCGGCCTTTTCTTCGCGGCCAAATTCTATATCGAGATGAAGCGTGCGCCGGAAGGCACCGAGCGGATGCGCCAGATTGCGCAGTACGTCCGCGAGGGCGCCTATGCCTACCTGTTCGCCCAATATCGGACGGTCGGGATAGTCTTCGCCGTCCTTTTTTTCGCCTTCCTCGGCTTGGCCTACGCCGGCATCCAGAATCCCTTCGTTCCCGTCGCTTTTCTCACCGGAGGCTTCTTTTCGGGCCTTTGCGGCTTCCTTGGCATGAAGACAGCCACTTTCGCCAGTTCCCGTACCGCCCAAGGCGCTTCGGAAAGCCTGAACCGGGGCCTTACCATCGCCTTCCGTTCCGGCGCGGTCATGGGCCTGGTGGTGGTTTCGTTCGGCCTTCTCGACATCTGCATCTGGTATTGGATACTTGACAATCTAGTGTACACCCTCGAACACATGAGGGAAGGGTGGCGCCTGTACGGCCTCTGGCTGGTCCATCCCGCCACCGACATCAACCACAAGTTTGTGGAAATCACCACCACCATGCTTACCTTCGGCATGGGCGCTTCCACCCAGGCCCTGTTCGCCCGCGTCGGCGGCGGCATCTATACCAAGGCGGCCGACGTCGGGGCCGATCTCGTCGGCAAGGTCGAAGCCGGCATTCCCGAGGACGATCCGCGGAACCCGGCCACCATCGCCGACAATGTCGGCGACAATGTCGGCGACGTCGCCGGCATGGGCGCCGATCTCTACGAATCCTATTGCGGTTCCATCCTCGCCACCGCCGCTCTCGGAGCCGCCATTCCGGCCCTTGTTCCCGGCATGACCGCGCTGCAGGGACTCGGCCTCATCATTGCCCCCATGGTCGTGGCCGGATTGGGAACCGTCCTCTCCGTCATCGGCATCCACATGGTCCGCACCGAGGAGAAGGCCGACATGGCCACCCTCCTCAAGGCGCTTGGGCTGGCGGTCAACTGGTCGTCCGGCCTCATTGTCGCCGTCATGGTGATTCTCTGCTTCATGGGGCTGATCAGGCCGGGCGTCCTTTTCGCCGTCATCGTCGGCCTCCTGGTCGGCATCGCCATCGGCAAGTCCACCGAATACTACACTTCCGACGAATTCGAGCCGACCCGATCCATCGCCGAGCAGTGCAAGACCGGTCCCGCCACCTGCATCATCGCCGGCCTGGGCGCCGGGATGCTCTCTTCCGCCCGGCCGGTGGTGGTGACGGTCCTGGGGATCCTCCTTTCCTACGGTTTCGCCGGCGGCTTCGACGGGGGAGATTCGGCGGTGGCCATGGCCAACGGCCTTTACGGCATCGGCTTCGCCGCTGTGGGCATGCTTGCAACCCTCGGCGTCACCCTCGCCACCGACGCCTACGGACCCATCGCCGACAATGCCGGCGGCAACGCCGAGATGTCCGGCCTAGGCGAGCATGTCCGGGAGCGTACCGACGCCCTCGACATGCTCGGCAACACCACCGCCGCCACCGGCAAGGGCTTCGCCATCGGTTCGGCCGCCCTGACCGCGATGGCTCTCCTGGCCGCCTTTATCGAAGAAATCCGCGCCTGGATCGGTAAGCTGGCCGTAAGCGGGGACGGTTTCCACGCCGTGGGCGACACCGTCTTCTACACGCTTTCTTCACTTGCGGCCCATGGCCTGCAGGAAGCCGACGCCTTGGCCAAAGGCTGGGTCGACGTCTCCCGGGCCGGCATCGCCGTCATCGCCAACGCCTACGACATCAGCATCATGAATCCGAAGGTGCTGGGCGGGCTGTTCCTCGGCGCCATGATGGTGCTGGTCATCTGTGCCCTCACCATGCAGGCGGTCGGGCGCGCCGCCGCCAGCATGGTCGAGGAGGTGCGCCGGCAGTTCCGGGAAATCGCCGGCATCATGGACGGCACGGGCAAACCCGACTATGCCCGTTGCGTCGCCATCTCCACCAGGGGGGCGCAAAAGGAAATGCTTTTGCCGTCCCTGGCCGCCATCGTGGTTCCGGTGGCGGTCGGAATTGTCCTGGGCGTTCCCGGCGTCATGGGTCTCCTGGCCGGCGGCCTCACTTCCGGATTCGCCATCGCCTGCCTCCTGAACAATGCCGGCGGCGCCTGGGATAACGCCAAGAAACATATCGAGAAACAGGGCCGGACCTATGCCGAGTCCGACAGCGGACACGAACGCCCTCTCACCGGCAAGGGTTCGGAACAGCACAAGGCCGGCGTGGTCGGGGACACGGTCGGCGATCCCTGCAAGGATACCTCCGGTCCCAGCCTCAACATCCTCATCAAGCTGATGTCGATGGTCTGCGTGGTCTTTTCCGGAGTCATCGTCAAATATGGCGATCAGATAATTCCGTTTCTCCAGCGCATCCGCCTCGACCCCTGATTCCGAGGCTCCCAAGGCGCGAAGGACGCTGGGTCGGCAATCTCGTCCGCTTCGGGGCGGGACGGCGTTTCTGTTCCGCCCCGAAGCGGGAAGAGGAGGGCGCGTGATGGTTGGAACAGCCGGCTCGATGGAATCCTTCCGGAAAACAACCAGGCCAATCCGCGTCGCCATGCTGGCGTCGTGGCTGTGCCTTGCCGCAACGCTTCCGCTGTCGGGATGGCCGGACGGCCTGGTTCTGGCGGCCGAGGCGGAAGCGCCGGCCGTTCCGGACGATGCCGAGGACAAGGAAAAGCGCGAACGGGATCGGCGGGAATTGGTGGGACAGGCCGAAGAATTCATCCACGGCGTGGACGTCGCCGTACAAGGCGCCCTCCCGGGCCGGCTGGGAACGATTTCCGGAGCCACCTTTCTGGATATTCCCCTCTGGCGCTATCTGGCTGTCGCCTGCCTGATTCTCCTGGGCTTCGGCCTCACCGCCGCCGTGGATCGCCGTTTTCGGCAGACGCTCGCCACCGTCGGATCGGACCGGGCGATTGGCTCCTGGCAGCGGCTTCTGGACATTCTCTTCCTTGCCCTCCGCAATCCGGCGCGGATAATCCTGTTCGCCCTCCTTCTCCGGGGAGTGAGCGGGATTGCCGTCACCGGCTTTCATCCCGACGTGATCTGGTTCTCCAACCTGCTCCTCACCCTCTCCGTCGCCGTCTATTTCTTCGATCTGGTGGGGCTTGCCGACAAAATTTACGGCGACCGCCTGTTCCATGACCGGCTGATGCTCACCGTGAGGCCCATTCTCCTGAAGATGGTGCGCATGATCATCCTGCTCATTGCCGCCATGCAGATATACCAGAGCGTCACCGGCCAGACCATGCTTTCGCTCCTCGCCGGCCTCGGCATCGGAGGCCTGGCGCTTGCCCTCGCTTCGCAGGAGACTTTGAAGAACCTGCTCGGCTTCGCCTCCATCGCCCTCGACAAGGTTTTTCTGGTCGGGGACGGGGTGGTTATCGCCGGTTTCGAGGGCACGGTGACGCATGTCGGTCTCCGTTCCGTCCGCCTGCTGCTTTCCGACGGCTCCTGTGTCGTCATCCCCAACTCCACCGCCGTCGGTTCGAACATCGTCAACAAGAGCCGCCGTCCCCGGATGAAGTTGGATATCCGCTTCGGTTTCGACGTTAGCAATTCCTTTGCCAAAGTGGAAAACGCCATGGCGGCGATCAGGGCGATACTGGAAGGAACGACCGGCCGTGCGCCCGGCTTTCCGCCCGAGGTTCGAATCGTCTCCTACGATCCCGGCCGGATTGTCCTGCAGGCCGTATTCTGGTTCGATCCCGCCTTCCCCAACATTCAGGCCGAGACGGATCGGCTCAACCTGGAAATCGGCCGCAGTTTGGCCGAACTCGGGATTGTTCTGGCTTGAGGCCGGGAAAAGAGGCGGAGAGCAGTCTGTCAAGACTGAATTGTACCCAATTCCGAACCCCGTTTGCTACTGAATCGGCCTCTGATACCGGAGGGGAATTCACTTTCCCCGTAGGCGAAAACCGGATGGACCGGGAGCGCTCTCCGCAAAGTCTCAATCTTTGATTGAGACTTTGCGGATCAAGAGAACGCCCATCAATCGACGAGGCCGGCGGCGAGAAGCGCTTTTGCCAGGCGGAGATCGGCCGGAGAGGTGATTTTCAGATTGTACGCGTCGTCGTGAACCGCCGCCACCTCATGCCCCAGGTTCTCTACCAATTGGGCATCGTCGGTGACGAAGGCCGAAAGTCCGCCGGTGCGAATGGCGTATTCATAGGCTTCGATCAACAGATCCGTTCTGAACACCTGCGGCGTTCCAATCCGCACGAGTCCGAGCCGTCGCGGTGTTTCTATTATCCTGTCCCCCTCTATCCGCTTAATTGTATCGCTTACGGGGACTGCCGGGACGGCGGCCCCGCGCCGGCGGGCGGTGGCAATCAGGGCTTTCGCCGTATCCATCGCGAAGAAGGGACGAACGGCATCGTGCACCGCCGTCAGTTCCGCGCGGGCCGACACAACCTGGATGGCGTTCCAAACCGTCTCGGCCCGGCAGGCGCCGCCGGCTACGGCAAGGGTCGCGCCGGCCGCCGAAGCTTCTTCATTCCGAAAATGTTCCAGGTCGTCCGGATGCAGGGCGACGATGATTTCGAACACGCCGGGAAGGGCGGCGAGGCGGCGGCAGGTCCGGATCAGGATGGAATTGCCGCCGATTTCGAGAAAGGGTTTCCGGATTGATCCGCCCATCCGTTCCCCCAATCCGGCAGCCGGCACAATGACCGACACATCGTTCGGCCGGACATCTTCCCTGGCTGTCATGTCCACTTCTTTCCCGCAACTCGTTTTCTGGGGACGGAAAACGCGAGAATGGCGGAGGGCGGTTGGACGATTGCCCGGGCCGGCCTCTTCCCCATTCGAGACGGAACCGGGGCGGCCAGGCAGGGAATTCGCCGCAATGGGCCGGACTTTTTGCGGCCGGCCGCGCCGGAAAATCCGGACGGCGCGAACAGCCGGATGCGCGCGGGGCGGCGAAAAGCGGGTTTCCCCTTCTCCTGAGACAATTCATGCGGTTCGAGAACGATATCGGTGAAATTGTCCACCTGCCTGGCGATCAGGATTCCCTGGCGAATCATCTCGAGCATGGCGACGAAAAAACCGACTATCTCCATGCGATCCGGGTCGTCGGAGAGGAGAAGCGAGAAGCGGGTCCGTCCAGCCTCGGCCAGCACTATCCCGATTTGCTGGATGCGGCTGGCGATGGGGACTTCCCGGTGTACCGGCGCGAAGATCCGGCCCGCCATTCTGGACTGCGCCCGTTCGAGAATCGAACGGAAGGCGCGCATAAGTTCCAGGCCGTCCGATTGGGTTGCCGCCGGCGGCGGGGCGTCGGGAAGCGGCGGGAAGCGCGGGAAACGCCGGGAACGCTCTTCAGCCATGTCCCCAAGGTGCTTGGCCGCGTCCCTGAAGCGCCGGTATTCGAGCAGCACCGCCACCAAATCCGCCCGGGGATCGAAGTTCTCATCTCCGTCATCCTCCCCTTCCGCCGTTTCTTCTTCGGGGGGCAGGATCAGCCGGCTCTTGATCTCAAGAAGCCGGGAGGCGAGGGAGAGAAATTCGCCGGCCTCGTCCACATCGACAAGGGCCATTTTTCGCAGTTCCCCAAGATAGGCGGAGGCAAGCCTGGCGACGTTGATGTCGTTGATATCCATTTCCTCCCGCCTGATGAGGTCCAGCAGGAGATCGAGGGGACCGCTGAAGGTGTCGGGGATGGCGACGTCGAGACTCATTCGCCGTTCGCTTTCGGATCAGTGGGCATGGAAAATGTCCGAATCATTTCACGGCGATGTTACGCGGCATTTTCCGGACGGGCGGTTTCCTTTCCTCCGCGCCGCTACGCAGTATACCGACGGGAACGGTTGTTGTCAATTCCCGCCGAGGGACGCCAGGGGCATTTCATTCTTTTGAAGGGATGGCTCATGTCCGCGAATAGGTGATCGCGAAAATCAAATCATTGTTTCGCATATGAAATGATGTATTCGTCACTGATTCAAGGACATGAGCCGAAGAGATAATCGGTGACTCCATCCCGATGGCGGGTGGGGAAACCATGAGAAGAGACAAAAACTTCACATTCACTCCCGTTCCCATGACAACCAGGGCGCCGCCCCGCTCATCCGTATTGCCGATCATATAAGCCGACGCGTCCGCACCGGCGCCGGAAACGCCGGGTACGGCGCTCTTGTTGGCGTTGGCGCCTGTTATGCTCCTCCCGACATTTTTACGCCATGGCGGCAATAGGGAAGGGATACGCATAATCCGGCGTTTCCTCAAGCTGTTTTGCAGCAGAAGAAAAACGCGCTGTCTGGTTGCAGGCTGCGAATTCGTCGGCGGGGAGTGGTTCGCCTGGTTGAAGGCGACGAATAATCCCTTTGTCATGCGGTTACGGGAAAACTTCAAAACTGCCATGGCGGATGGGCGTTGTCGGGAGGCAAAAGCCTTCCTCCAATTTGCCGTTTCCGCTCTCGTTTCCGAACCTGCATAGAATAGTCGCGTATTGCGGTATGGATATAGGCCAGGCGACGGGCATCAATTTTTGCCGATGACGATCCAAGAGAATTAAATGCCCCTGGGAGGACGCTTCGCCCACGCGTTTTCTCCTGGACAGGGCGGCATTCATCTGATACATCAATCTCCGTGCGGCATGGCGCCGCACCGATTGCGGTTTCCCCTTGCCTCAGGAGAGGATGTCATGGACAACAGGCGGAATAAGGTCGCCCTGGTGACCGGGGCCAGCAGCGGCATCGGCAAGGCTTCTGCGCAGGCGCTGCTTCAGGCCGGTTTCGACGTGGTCCTGGCGGCGCGCCGCCGGGAACTGCTGGACAGGATCGTCCAGGAAACGGACGGCCCTTCAGGGAAAGCCCTGGCCGTGTCCGCCGATGTCAGGGACGAAAAGTCGGTGGCGGAGTTGTTCCGGCGGGCTGTCGAAGCGTTCGGCCGGGTGGACGTGCTGTTCAACAACGCCGGCGTCTCGATTCCGGAAACCCCGATCGAGGAATATACGCTGGAACAATGGCAAAACGCGGTCGATGTCAATCTGACCGGAGTCTTCCTTTGCGCCCGGGAGGCGGTTCGGGTGATGAAACGGCAGAATCCGCGGGGCGGACGCATCATCAACAACGGATCGGTTTCGGCCCAGGCGCCCAGGCCCGACTCGATTGCCTACGCCGCCACCAAGACGGCGATCACCGGCCTGACCCGCAGCCTTGCCCTGGACGGGAGGAAACATGATATCGCCTGCGGCCAGATCGACATCGGCAATGCCGCCACCGACATGAGTTCCCGCATGACCGCCGGTACCCGCCAAGCCGACGGGAGCGTCAGGCCCGAACCCCGGTTTGACGTGCGGGAAGTCGCGAAAACGATTGTCTTCATGGCGTCCTTGCCGCCGGATGCGAATATCTTTCATATTACTATCATGGCGGCGCAGATGCCGCTGGTCGGCCGCGGATGATACGGAGGAAGAAAAAACAGTCGCGCTTCCCGCGGCATTGATCAAAACTGTCCGCCATTTGCCTTTTTATTATCAATCTGTTATGCGTTCCCAGCCTTGCGCCGGCTTTTTTCCTCAAGCTGGAGGCCGTTTTTCGCCGAAAGGAATCCTTTCGGGAATGGAAGTACCGGTTATATCAGGCGCTATGGCCAGATTTCAGGGAGGAAAAACGCCTCATGCGCGACAAGACCATGGTGTTGCGGAAGAACGGACATTGGTATGTGTTGAATTCCTCCTCCGGCGACGAGCGCGAAATCATCCTGGCGCTGCTGGAGTATTCCGAACAGGAACGCTACGACATCAGCCGCGAGGACGTGTACCGGCTGATGGAAAAACTCGGCTGGCGGCTCGAGGTATACATCCCCGGCCTTGGGGCCGCCTGAAAATCGAACGATTCCGGAATGCGTCCCGAGTCGATCACGATGGAGCCGGTCAACTTCGCGGCGCCGTCCCCCATTCCCGCTCCAGCCTTTCCGCCTCCTCTCCCAGGCGTTCGACAGCTTGATCGGCCGGCACTTTTTCAACAACTTTCCCTTGGACAAAAAGATGTATCGCCCCTCCGGCCGAGGCGATGCCGAGATCGGCGCTTTTCGCCTCGCCCGGACCGTTCACTTCGCAACCCATGACCGCAACCCGGAGCGGAATCCGGAGGCGGCTGAGCCGATTTTCCACTCGCCGCACAAGGCAGGGGAGATCCACCCGCGTTCGCCCGCAGGCGGGGCAGGAGATGATTTCAGGCCCGTCCCGCCGGATCCCCAGGGCACGGAG
>JAITKH010000179.1 GCA_031278535.1 Planctomycetota bacterium
ATGGAGCGTGTTTTACAAATCCGGCATCAGCGTGTCCCTGCTGGCCCTGATCGCCGTCCTTTCCCTGTCCCCCGCCGTCGCCGCGCTTGTCCGGAAAAGGACGGGAAAGCCGGAACAGGCCGGCCCGGCGGCGAAGGGCGGCGGGAAACATGGAAACGTTTGACAGGAGACAATTGCATGTCCGCAAACTCGCAGAAGCCCGTCCTCGCCGTCACTCTCGGCGACGCGGCCGGCATCGGGCCGGAACTGGTGGCCAAGATTATCGCCGACGGCTTTCTCGCCGAAGTGTCGCGGCCGATCATCGTCGGCGACGCCCGGTTGCTCGAACAGGGCAAGGCCATCGCCGGCGTGAATTTTTCCGCGCATCGCATTGGCGATCCGGGCGAAGCCGACTTCTCCGCCGGCGTCCAGCTGATCGACACGGGCGATCTCGATCCGGCCTCGGTCCGCCTGGCGGAGGTGTCGGCCGTCACGGGGAAGAACGCCGGCGGCTGCATCCTCCGGGCCATAGGCTATTTCAAGAAGGGACAGGCGGCCGGCATCGTTTTCGCCCCCTTCAACAAGGCGTCGCTGAAGAAGGCCGGCTTCGATTACGAGTCGGAACACGCCCTGTTCGCCGAGCAGTTCGGCGTTACCTCCCGCTTCGGCGAGATCAACGTCCTTGACGGCCTGATGACCTCCCGGGTGACCAGCCACATCCCCCTGTCCGACGTCAGCCGGAACCTGTCGGCGGAGAGCATTCTCGACGCCATCCACCTTCTTGACTCATCCCAGAAAAGAGCCAAGGTCCCCAGGCCCCGCCTGGGGGTGGCGGCGCTCAATCCCCATTCCGGGGAAAGCGGCACGTGCGGCAGGGAGGAACTGGACATCATCATGCCGGCCGTCGCCGAGGCGAGGCGGCGGGGCCTGGACGCCCATGGCCCGATTTCGGCCGACGTGCTGTTCATGCGGGCCTTCAGGGGCGACTTCGACGCCGCCGTCACCATGTACCACGACCAGGGGCAAATAGCCCTGAAGACCAAGGGATTCGAGCGGGGGGTGACGCTGGCCGGGGGCATGCCCGTCCCGCTGGCCACGCCGGCCCACGGCACCGCCTTCGACATCGCCGGGAAAAACATGGCGAAGACCGAGGCGATCAGGTGCGCCGTACGCCTGGTCGCGAAGATGGCGGCGGCCGGTCCGGGCTGGCTGTGAAAACGCCGCTTGCGCCGGCGTCCCCGGCAATGGATAATGAAGGGGGAGGCGACGCGGTTCGCGCGAGGTCGCCCTCGTTCCTGTTTTCCTGCGGCAGGCGCGGATTCCATGCATATCGCCAAAACCGGTTTGCAAAACCGGAGGAATTTTGCGGACGCCGCCGTCGATCACGGCATGGGAATTTTCCCCATCGGACCAAATGCGGCGGGGACATCCAGTTTTCTTGATTCGCTTCGCTTTCTCGAGGGCGTCGCGCGGCATGGACGAAACAAGGCCGTGATTGGCATGCGGGGCGGAGTGACATCCATCCGCCACGTCAACGCCCGTTCCCATCAGGAGATCGCCATTTCCATGGCGCTCGACACCGGTTGGCGGCATTCCCTTTCCTTTGGGGCGAATCGGCGTCCGTCCCCGTCGTTATCGACGAAAAGGCCGGGTTTGAAGGGCGGATCGTCCTCGATCGTCCCGACGGGGGCGGTACACGCGACCCGCTCCGCCCTGGAACGGATTTGCGCCAGCAAGGATTTTCGCGAAACCCGCGGATTTTTTGGGAACGATAGAATGCCGGCATACGCATTGCGGATTGGAATTGTGAATCCTCCCCAGGGGAAAATCACCATTTCGAACCGCCAGCGGCACATATTCTTCCCCGGCTTGCGCACGAACCAAAATCCTTTTCCCCGGGGCCGATCGACAACGATCCCTTCGGCCGGGATCCCGCAGGCGCCATAACAGGCCGCGCGGACTCGCCGTGTGAAAGACGGGAACCGGATGATCAAGGTCACGGTGATCGCCCCCTATGCCGAATTGATGGATCTGGCCGAGGAATCGCTCCGCGCCACCATCCGCCAGGGCGTGACATACGAGGTCATCCACGCCTACGGCACCAGGCTGGACGACCTGGCGTTCGGCAGTTCCGACGTCGTTCTCGCCCGGGGCCTCACCCGGCAGTCCCTGGCGCGGAAATGTACGGAAGCCGCGATCCTGGAACTGCCGGTCAGCCCCTACGACATCGTCCGCGCCGTCCGCGACACCCTCCGAGTCGGCGGCGCCGGGCGCATCGCCGTGATAGCCGCCGACTCGGTGCTCCACGACGTCGAGGCGCTCATGGAAATCGTCGACACCGACCTGCGCGTTTTCCGCATCCGGGACGAACCGGGCATCCTGGCCGCGCTGGAGGCTGCGGAACGGGACGGTTGCGAAGCCATGATCGGCGGGCTCACGGCGTATACCATCGCCAAAAGCCGGGGCTGGCGGGCCGCTTTCATCCGCACCAGCGCCGAAACGATCCAGGTGGCGATCAAGGAGGCCGTGAACACGGCCGCCGTCCTGCATGCCGAACGGACCAAGGCGGAGATCTCCCGGACCATCCTCAACAACGCCGGCGAGGGCATCCTCTATTTCGATCGGGAGGGGGCGCTGTCGCTCTTCAACCCGCGCGCCCGCGAGATCCTGAACCTGCCGGCGCGGACCGGCCTGGCCGGGCGGCGGGCCGAGGAACTGTTTTCCGATCCCGAGATCCTCGAGCCGATCCGGAACTGCCGGGAAAAGCTCGGCCTGATCAGGGACGTCAACCTGACGGCGGTGGTGTGCGACTTCACCCCGGTGCTGGTGGCGGGGCAGGCCGTCGGGATCATCTGCACCTTCCAGCGGGCGCACGAGATACAGGCGGCGGCCAGCCGCATCCGGAAAGAGTTGCATAGAAAAGGCCTGGTGGCCAAGTATTCCTTCGGCGACATCGTCCACGTTTCGGCAACCATGCGCGAGGCGATCGCCACCGCCGGGAAATACGCGGCGGCGGACGCCAACATCCTTCTCACCGGCGAAACCGGCACCGGCAAGGAACTGTTCGCCCAGAGCATCCACAATGCCAGTCCGCGCCGCGCCCGGCCGTTCGTCGCGGTGAACTGCGCCGCCTTCCCCAAAAACCTCCTGGAAAGCGAGCTGTTCGGCTATGTCGACGGCGCCTTTTCGGGCGCGGCCAGGGGCGGGCGGACCGGACTGTTCGAATTGGCGCACGGCGGCACCCTGTTCCTGGACGAAATAGGCGAAATCCCGTCGAACCTGCAGGCGTCCCTCCTGCGGGCGCTGCAGGAGGGCGAGATACGGCGGATCGGAGATGACCGGATGATCCCCGTCGACGTCCGGATCATCGCCGCCGCCAACCGCGACCTGCGCGAAAACCCTATCGGCGGGCGTTTCCGGCGCGACCTCCTGTACCGGCTGGACGTGCTGTCGCTGGACATTCCTTCCCTCCGCGAACGGGCGGAGGACATCAGGCCCCTTGCCGACCACTATGTCGCCCTGTATTGCCGGAAATACGGGAAATCCCGGTTCGAACTTCCCCCCGAGGCCGTCCTGGCCATGAACCGCCACAGTTGGCCCGGCAACGTCCGGGAACTCCGGAACGTCTGCGAGCGGCTGGCGATCCTGGCCGATTCCGCCTCGCCCTCCGACATGCGCAAGCTGGAGAAGGCGCTGCGGTTTTCCGCAAACGAATCCCCCGCGCCCGGGGAACGGGAAGGGGAAACGCCCGGCCCCGTTCCGGGGCGGAACGTGGAGGATTTGATCCGCCTGACCGATTCCCTGCGCGTCAACAAAACCGAACTGGCGAAGATGCTCGGCATCAGCCGCACGACCCTCTGGCGCAAGGCAAAGAAACGGCAGGCGTGACCCGCCCCCTTGCCGCCGCGCCCGAACGGCTGCGGGGATTGCCCGCGACAGGCGCCGCCATCCGAGGATCCTGTTCGACGAGTTATGCCGCTTTGCTTTCTCTTCTTCCCATTGCCAGGCGGCGGAACATATTTTTGGTCATGGCGAGGCGCATGATGTTTTCCGCCCGATACTCGCCGCGCCGGGTTCAGGGTCGCGGCCGTTTTCCAACCGCCTATTGATTGCCGCAGCCCAGCCGGCTTCAACTTCAGCCAGAAACTTCAAGAAAATGTTGAATCCGGCCCTCCCGTTTCGGATACTGTTTCGTAATCCGGCAGGAACGCGGGTTCAGGTATTGGCCGGGAAAAACAAGACGTTCAGTTTGCGCCATTGAGAAATTTCCAGCCTGGCTTGGAGGGGCGGTTCCTCCCCGCCGGGCGCGGCAAAAGGAAAGAGGCGAAACGTCCGCCGCGGCCGGGATCGCCGGGAAGGCGGGAACGCGTGTCGCCGAAGCGGGAAACTTTTTTCCCGGAAGGCGGGGTTTTCTCTTGACAACAATGTATCAG
>JAITKH010000186.1 GCA_031278535.1 Planctomycetota bacterium
CCGGCCGCCGGAACCGCCGCGCCGGATTATGAGGTGGCATCGCGGGCGGCGATTCCGCCCGCGCCGACGCCCGAGGCGGTTGAGCGGTACCGGATCCGGCTGGAAGAACGACTGATCGAGCGGTATAACAATCTGCCCGAGTTTGCGGGCAGGGTAGGCCGGGTAACGGTGGTTTTGGCCAAGCCGGTGGAGACGTCGCTTGACGGCAGGCTTCTCCGGGCCGAGTTCGATCAGTTGGTATACGACAACTGGGGCGTTCGCCTGCCTCGATTAGAAAAGGAATATTATATCGTCGTTTTCAGTTCCGGCGGCGCCGAACTGGTGCGATCCGATCCGAGCATCCGGATCGGTCTTGAAATGGAACATATCTATTCCGAGCGGGTTCCGTTGGCTGCCGATCCCTTCCGGAACGTTCCCGGCGGCGAGGCTTTCAGGAAAGGGGAAGGAACGGCAAGGATGCCGGACTGGTGGCGCCCCGAGTTGCCGGAAGAGTAACCGGGACCGGGGATGCGGCCGTTTCCAGGAGATGACTATGATTCGCCATGCTTCGTGGCTGCCGTTATTTTTTTTCGTTTCCTTTCGCGTCGCCGTTCCGGCAGGCGAACAGCCGGGACTGGAGGTTTTCGATTCGGGCTTGGGAGAGATTTTTCCCGTCCCTCCGGCGTCCCGGCCGGATTCCGGCGCCGTTTCTCCGGCGCAATCGCCCGCATACGTACCGCCTCCCCCGGTTCCCGATGCCGTTCCTTACCAGCGATTGGAATACGAGGCGCCTTTTCCCGCCGAGAGCGCGGATGCGGCCGCCCCCTTTCCCCTTGCCCAACCCCCGGATCCCGAAGCCGGAATCGCGCCGGTCCCAACAGGGGAATTCAGAACTGCCGTCCTGACCGGTTTCGATGTCGACAATCCCGCCTATCCGGGACTGCGCGAGGCTGTTGCCGCAAACGATTTGCGCGGTGCCGCCGGCATCGTCCGGCAAGTCCTCCGCGAGCGCCGGGTTCTGGCGGCGGCTCTCGCCGGCGGCGTGGGGGCAAGCGCCGAAACCGCGCCCGGTTACGCGTACCGGCGTGTCTTTGCGGCCATCGGGCATGTCCCGGCGCCCGGCGTTCCCGATATCCCGGCCGCGGCTGCAAAGCGGATTGACGCTATCGTTTCCGCCTTTGCCGAACCGGTGGTGGACAGTCCCGAATTCGGCGTCCGGATGGAGCAGGCCCTGATCCGCCTCCATGCCGACATCGGCGTCATCCGGAACGCCCTCGCTGTCACGGCCGGCGACGACGGCTGGTTGGAAGCCGCCGCCGCCTACGCCCGCGCCGCCGCCGCCTGCGATTTTTTCGTCTTTCCCCTCCGCGAGGTGGCGGGGAGGATGAATACGGTTTTTGAACAGGCCGCCGCCGCTTTTTATCCGGACGGAGCCAGCGTCGCCGGCGATGTGGCGGGCGTGACCGGAAATCTTTTCCAGGCCGTCCTGGCGTTGGACGCCCACCTTCGAGATAGCCAGCGTCTCCGCCGCGATTTTCCGTCGGCCTGGCGGACGCTGGCGCGTCCGGTTCGCCATGTCCTGGACATCGCCGCTCCGAACGGGATCCTGCCGGCCTTTGGCCCGCGCGCCCGCCGCGAGCTGACTCGGTCCGAATTGTCACGATTGGGGGATCTGTTCCCTCCAATCCGACGCCGAAACGCGGTTCGAGCCGGACTGGCCGGAAGCCGGAGTTTCCCCAATCGCTCGGGGAGTGAATCTTATGGCGGCATATTCGTCAGCCGCAACGACGAGGGGAATTCAGCCCGGTGGCTTGCCGCCCGCTTCGGCCCGGCGGGGAACATAGCCGGAACGCCGGCGCATAATGACTTCGGGACCATCGCGCTCTCGGTCGGCAACACCGATTTTATCGTCGATGCCGGCGGCTATGGCGGAGAGGCGGCCTCCGGCGGCGCACACAACGTCCTTTCTCTTGACGGCGAATATACCCTGCCCTCCACATGGAACGATCCGGGTCGGCCGGTGGAGACCGTCTGGCGCACCAATGCCGCACTGGATTACGTTTCGGACAGGGCGTTGTTTCCGGACGGCCGGAGTTGGCAGCGCACCCTGATCTACGTCAAGAATTTGCCGGGCGAGAACCGGGCGGACTATTGGCTGGTGCTGGACCATGTGGAGAACGCGGGGCAGCAGCAACCAGTGCGCGCCCGGATTCGCTTCCAGTTGGGCGCAGCCGTTCAAGCCTATAACGACGGGAACACCATTGTCGCCGCCCCCGGATTCGGGAACGGACCAATCCTTCGTTTTTTTAGCCTGGATTCCGACTCGATCCTGTCCATCATGAGCGGAACGTCTTTCCAGACCGCGCCGGATGGCGAGAGTGAAGTTTTTCCGGCAAGTTCGGCAGTGGACATTGAGCGATCCCTTTCCGGCGAAGGCCAAATGGCCACCCTGCTGTATCCCGGCGACAGTCTGGAGCAGCGTCCTCTCCGCATCGAGCGGGATTCGGATATTGTCAGCGGCCGCGCCAATGTCGTCATCGTCGATCATGGATTGGGCCGCCTGGATGTAGTCGCCTGGGCCAGACCGGGGAACGAACTGGTTACGCCGACCCTCAACCTGCAAATGTCGGCCGATCTGGCGGTTTTCCGCCTGCGGAGCGGCAAGTTCGTTCGGATCAACTTTGTCAACCTGGAATATTTCCAGGCCAAGGAGCCGGAGGGAGGTCTCTGGAGCATTCGGGTGTCCGGGCCGGCGCAGACCCTGACCCTGGAACCGGAGAGAAGCGGCGGCTGGCAGGCGTTTTCCGATCCCGCCAATGCCGGAGCCGCCACCCTCCACAACATCAACCTCGGACCCGCCATAAGCGGACGCCGCCTGACGATATCCCCCGGCGAGTTCCGTCCGATATACCGGTGACGCCGGGGGATGCTCTGAAATTTGCGCACATCAGGCCATCTGGTATTGTCCGGAATTTTTCACGCATTTCCGAGGAGGCAGTCTGAAGCCGATCTCTGTTTGGATACAATTTATAGAACGAATGGATCAGCAAAAACATATCTTTTTCCGGTGAAGGTCTTCCCTTGCTGAAAGACCAAAAAAGTCCGGAAGAAAGCGAAGACCGGACAGTCCGCTCGGGAGCGGACATTATACCACCGCGGAAGATATCGTGCAAGCCTTGCCCGTCGGGAAAAACTCCCACCACCCGGGTGCGACGGCGAATCTCGCGGTTGGGCCGTTCCAGAGGATTGTTCGTCCGAAGGCTTCGCCAATGCTCGCGGGGAAACGCATCTACGACAACGCCTCCTCCACTCCTTCCAGGATGATCTTCGCCGCCTTCGGAAGCTTTTTCTCCAGAAGCTTCGCCGCTACCGACCGTCCCTTTCTCCCGCGCAGCCGCTCTGCGTACCGACACTCCAGCCGGATACATTTCCGCCAACGCTTCTTCCACCGCCTGCCGCACCTTTCTAGTGGTCTGTAAAGTCTAAATTTTCCAAATTCTGAAGTCCGTTTGTTCCGGGATTGACCTCTGATGCCTGAGGGGAATTCCCTTCCCCGTAAGAGGAAACCGGATGAACCGGGGGCACTCCCCGTAAAGTCACAAGCAAAGATTGAGACTTTACGGAACACTAGAAAGATGCGCCTCCACCTTCCCCGCAGCAAATGTCAAAATCTCCTTCAGCCCCTCTCCCTCGCCAACCGGTACACCTGTATCGGCCCGCTCCGCCGCCAACCGCCGCGCGAGGTCAATGCCATTGCCACCAATTTCGTCCTGTTCGATTTTGTAGTCCTCTTTGTAGTCCTCCCGTTTCCCTTTGTTTAGATTCCCAACAATCCAAACATCGGCCAACTCGAGGACTTCCTCTTCAGTGGACTTTTGGAAATTTTGCAGTCGTAATTTCCGGCAAAGGTTGAAAAGAGGCATGGCGATTCTTTTACTTGGTGTTGATAAGGCACTTTGTAAAAGGAGGTCGCCATGCCAGAACT
>JAITKH010000206.1 GCA_031278535.1 Planctomycetota bacterium
TGTCTCCCGATCCCCAATCCGACAATCGCCGGTTCCAGGAACTCACCAGAATGCTCATCCAACGGGACAAAATTGACGTGCTCTTCGCCGGTTTTGCCAGTGCCGAGCGCGAGGCCATCCGTCCCATTGTCGATCAATACAAAATGCTGTATTTCTACAACAACCAGTACGAAGGCGGGGTCGCCGACAAATACACATTCTGCACCGGCCCGGTTCCAGAGCAGCAAATCGACCCCGTTGTAAAATACTGCATCGAAAAGTTTGGCCCAAAGTGCTACATTATGGCGGCCGACTATAATTTCGGCCAGCTGAGCGCCAAGTGGACCCATGAAATCGTGAAGAAATACGGCGGCGAGATCGTCGGCGAGGAATTTATCCCGCTTGCCACCTCGCAGTTCGCCTCCAGTCTGGAGCGCATCCAGAACGCGAAACCGGATTTCGTCGCCATGTATATCACCGGCGACAATCATGCCGCTTTCTACCCCCAGGCCCAGGCCGCCGGACTGAAGATTCCCTACGCCACCAGCATCAACGTCGCTCAAGGCTACGAGCACAAGCGGTTCCCGCCGCCCACCCTTTCCGGCATGCATATCGGCGTCCATTATGTCGAGGAACTCGACACCCCCGCGAACGCCGACTTCGTGAAACGCTTCCGCGCCGCGTTCCCGGACGTCCCCTACATCGGCGAACAGACCGAGAACACCTACATCGGCGTCTACCTCTACGCGATGGCTGTTGCCAAGGCCGGCGCCACCGACATCCCGAAGGTCATCGAGGCCCTCGAGTCCGGGCTGCACTTCGACGCGCCGGAAGGTCCGGTCTACCTCGATCCGGCCACCCACCACCTGGTCCGCGACATCCGTATCGTCGTGGTGGACGACGAACACGTCCTGCATTTCCCCGAAACGTACCGGCAAGTCAAGCCCGACTGGCTGAGCGCGGTGAAGGGCGTCGACCTCACCAAGAAACCCGAATTCGTGCAATACGAACCCTGATGCCATGCGGTAGATGTCCCGCGTCCGCCGGGGGATCCGGTGGGATCCCCCGGCGGTTTTGAATTCGGCAGACAGGAGAGCCTCCGTGTCCACTGTTTTTAGCGTCTCGTATATCTTTGCGGACAGCGCCGCATTTCTCTTGCTGTCCGCCCTGGGATTGATCATCATCCTGGGGATGATGGGCATAACCAACATGGCGCACGGCGAATTCATGATGTTGGGCGCCTACACAACCGCCATCGCCACGCACGCCGGATTGCCCTTCGGACTGTCCGTCCTGTCGTCCATGCTGACCATGGGCGCATTTGGCATCATCATCGAGATGCTGGTGATACGCCGGTTTTACGGCAATCTGTTGCAAAGCTTGGTGGTGACGTGGGGATTGAGCCTGGTGATCAGCCAGGGGATGCTCATCATTCTCGGGCCTTCCATTCCCAGCCTCCCCATGCCCATGGGCGGTTTTTCGGTCGGCGGCAAGGTCTATGCTGCCTACCGCGTCTTCCTGCCGGTCATCAGCATACTGGTGGTCGCCGCCATGGGCCTGCTCCTTTTCAAGACCAGATTCGGCATGAAGGCCCGTGCCACCATGCAGAATCCGGAAATAGCTCAAGTCATGGGCGTCAACACCAAAGCCATGTACATGTTCACCTTCGGCCTCGGCTCCGCCCTTACCGGGCTCGCCGGGGCGCTGTACGCTCCAACCACCGTGCTTGGACCCTTGTATGGGGCGAATTTCCTCGCGCCCGCGTTCGTCACCGTGGTCGTGAGCGGCGGCACCAACATTATCGTCGGCGCGCTCATGGCCGCCGGCATCCTCGGCTTGGTGGACGGCATTTTCAATTACTGGTTCGGCGCAGTAATCGGACGCCTCGCGCTCCTGACCGCGACCATGTTCGTCATCCGCTTCTTCCCGTCGGGCCTTTCCAGATGGCTTGCCAATAGGAGAAGCGTATGATGAACAATCGTTTCGTGCGCCTGTTCACCGGTCCGCAATCGCTGGGCACAAGCGGCCTGTTCTGGTGTTGCTTCCTGGCGGCAACGGTCCTGATGTTCTGCCTGCCCTGGATCGTCTCTGAATATGAACTTGGCAATATCACCTATTTTCTTTCCAACATTTTCCTGGCGCTCGGCCTGTCCATGATGTGGGGCTGCGGCGGCATCCTGAGCTTCGGCCAGATGGCCTTTTTCGGACTGGGCGGGTACAGCTACGGCATCATCGCCCTCAACCTCATGTCCCATGTCGAAAATACTTTCGCCGCCGCCGCCGGCAGCGTCCTGATCAGCGTTCTCGGGGCGGCGATTCTCGGCTATTTCCTCTTCTACGGCCGGGTGAGCGGCGTGTACGTGACCATTATCACCTTGGTCGCCACGCTGATATTTGAAACATTCATGGCGCAGACGGCTGGACCGAAATGGGCGATCGGCAAGGCCCTGCTCGGCGGATACAACGGCATGGTGGGCATCCCGGGGCTGCAGTGGTCTTTTGGGGACGGCGTGCCGTACGTCTTGCAGGACGCAGCGCTGTTCTTCTTCACGCTCGCCCTGCTGCTGATCGTCTACATGTTCCTGCGCTGGCTGGTCAATTCACCTTACGGCAACGCACTGGTTGCGACCGGATCGAGTCCGCTGCGCACCGAAATGCTGGGGTACGACATCCGCTGGATCCAGTTGATCGCGTTTTCCCTGGCCGGAGGCTTGGCGGGGGTTAGCGGCGTGCTCTACGTGGCGTGGGGACGCTACATCACGCCATCGACCATGGGTCTGACCACGGCGGCGCTGCCGGTCATCTGGGTTGCGATCGGCGGCCGGAAAAGCCTTCTCGCCGCCATGATTTCCGCCATTAGCCTGCAATACTTTTCGCAATACCTTTCCGCATCAGGCAGCCAGTACGCCCTTGTCATCCAAGGCGGGCTGTTGATGCTGGCGATCATGTTCGTTCCCGAAGGCCTGATCCCGCCGGTTGGGAGGTTCATCGGCAAGGCCTGGAGGCGCGCCGGCGGCTCGGTTCCCATGGCACGGGAGGAACGGATGTGAGCGAACCGATTCTGCGTTTGTCCGCCGTCACCAAGGAGTTCGGCGGACTGACCGCCGTCGACAATGTCGACTTCTCGGTCGCCGAGGGCGAATTGCGCTGCCTGATCGGCCCGAACGGAGCGGGAAAAAGCACGATATTCAGGATGGTCACGGGCGTCTATCATCCCACCCGCGGACGGATTTTCTACAAAGGGTCCGCATTGGGAAACACTCCATCCTTCAAGCGTGCGCGGATGGGCATCAGCATTAAATTCCAGACGCCGATGGTGTATTATGACCAGCCACTAATGCAAAACCTCATTGTCGCCTTGCAACGCTTCCACGGTCCAGCGGAAGCGCGCATCCGCGCCGACGGGATCATGGAGGATTTCGGCATCGCCGACGCGGCCGGGAAACCGGCCATCGACGTTGCGCACGGCTATCGGCAGTGGCTGGAAATCGGCATGGCGGTCGCCAGCAGTCCGAAGTTGCTGCTGCTCGACGAACCGACGGCGGGAATGTCGGCGGAAGAAACGGCGAAAACCGCCCGGCTCGTGCACAAGCTGGCCGACGGCGGCATGACGGTGATCGTCATTGACCACGACATAGAATTCGTCCGGATGCTCAACTGCAATCTCACGGTACTGCACCTGGGCCGGCTTTTCGCCGAGGGAACCCTGGATGAGATTCAGGCCGATGATGGCGTGCGTGCGATATACCTGGGCAAGAAATGAGGACGGCATGTTTTTCAAACTCGAAAACCTTTATTCCGGCTACGGTCACGTTCCCGTCATCTGCGGCATCGATCTCGAGGTTGTCCGGGGAGAGGTCGCCATCATCTTGGGAAGAAACGGAGTCGGAAAAACGACGCTGATGAAAACCATCATTGGCTTACTTCCCCGTACCAGCGGGGAAATCATCTTCAATGACCTCCCCATCTCGGACCTGCCCGTCTACAGCAGGGCATGTTTGGGTCTCGCGTACGTGCCGCAGGGAAGAGGCATTTTCCCCGATCTTACCGTCGAGGAAAATCTTCGAATGGGGGAAGGCATCAACATCGCGGCCAAAACACGTCCCTATACCGAGGTTTTCACCTATTTCCCGAGGCTTAAGGAAAGGTTGCGGCAGAAGGGCGGGACGCTTTCCGGCGGCGAGCAACAGATGCTGGCGCTGGGAAGGGCGCTTATCGGCGATCCCCGCCTCCTTTTGCTGGACGAGCCTTCCGAAGGGATTCAGCCCAACATCGTTGGGGAAATCGGGGCGGTGCTGGCGCACCTCAACGAGGAAAAGAATTTGACCATTCTTCTGGTCGAGCAGAATATCGAGTACGCATTGAGCATTTCGCGGAGCTGCCATATGATGAATAAGGGCAAAATCGTCGCCCGTGTCGCCCATGATGAATTGCACAACGTCGAAACGATCAAGAAATATCTGGCCATTTAGGATGCTTTGGACGGAGCCGTTCCAACCCGCGGGAGGACGTCATGAAACACCATTTGACTGAGAAAATACAGACTGTGTTCGGATACAGCTATACCATTGGGCCATACAACAAGCCGGTGATGGAAATTCAGCCCGGGGACACGGTAATCGTCGAAACGCTCGACTGCTTCGAGGGCAAGGTAACTTCCGTGGATGTCAAGCCCAGCACCGTGGCGACCATCCCCTTTCTCAATCCCCAAAACGGCCCCATCCTCGTCAAGGGGGCCGAACCGGGCGATGCCCTCGCGGTGCATGTCGAATCAATCGTGCCCCGCGGACCCCAGCCGTGCGGGACAACCTGTCTTCAGCGGTATTTCGGCGCACTGACGCCGACCGCCCGCACCCTGTCCGAACCGTTCCCCGAGATGGTCAAGAAAGTGGAGGTGACCGGGGATGGCATCGTGTGGAACAAGAAACTCACCATTCCTTACCAGCCCTTCATTGGCACGATTGGGACCGCGCCGCTCATCTATTCGGTCGACACCCTGACGCCGGGCAACCATGGAGGCAACATGGATCTGCCCGACGTCGCCCCCGGCGCGACCGTGTATCTGCCGATCCGCAAGGAGGGAGCCTATCTGTATCTGGGCGATTGCCACGCGGCGCAAGGCGACGGCGAGCTGTGCGGCGTTGCGATCGAATACCCGACCACCACCACCGTGAAAATCGATCTCGTGAAGGGCTGGACGCTTGATTGGCCGTTGCTGGAAAACGACGAGTTCATCATGGCCACCGGCAGCGTCAGGCCGCTTGAGGACGCGGTGCGGCTGGCGTACGACAATCTCATCGGCTGGATGGTGGACAAATACGGCTTTGACAAATGGGACGCCTATTTCCTCGTCACCCAGGTCGGCCGCGTCCGAGTAGGCAATGTCGTCGACCCGAACTTCACCGCCGGCGCTTCCATATCGAAAAAGTACCTTGTTCCCGGAGGCGCATGATTCCATTTTCAGGGATTCCCGGCAGATCTTCCCATCCGGCCGTACAGACAGGAAAACCGTTGCACGGCTGGGCGCCGGCGGATTCAAATGCAGTCCTGCCATTTTGTCATTTTGTGGCGCAGGTTGACGGTTTCGCCGTCAATGATGAAGGTGCCGTCTCCAACCGCGTGAAACGACCTTGCATCCGCCGGCGAGGGATTCCGCCATGCCCAGACGCCTTGCAGGATGAAGAAATTATGGACGCTCACAAGCTCCCGGTTCACGACGCGGCATTCGAGATTGTACAAACATTCGGCCACCAACGGCGCCTGGACTTTCCTTGCAGGCATCGGCGTCAAGCCGAATGCGGAAAATTTGTCCGTGTCTCCGCCGGAGCAGTTCCCGATGGCAACAACCTTTTCCAACATTCCGGCGGGCGGAATGGCGACAACGCATTCGCCCGTTTCCTCCAAAGCGGCGTAACTGAAGTTCCACGGACCAAGGCAAATGCCGAGAGTGGGCTCAAAGCCCATTGAGGCATGGCAACTCGCGGTCATCAGATTGATCTTGTCCCGGCGACGGGTGGAAATCAGCAAAACCGGTCCGGACTCGACAAAAGTGAAGGCGCGATTCAATGGAAACGCCACCTGTTTCGGGAGCGTTTTTCTAGCCATCATGCGACTCCTGTCCGAACTCAAGGCAATCGTCGGCGGGGTGGATGCGCTGGTGCCGAATTCCTGGCATCCGCCCCGCTTCCAGTCCGCCGATAATCCCATGACCCCGGAATCGCCTGCGGCGGAGAAAGGCGCCGTTCACATCAGGTTGAACGGCTTCAGGTATTTCGGCACCTCCAGTTTGCGGCGGCTGGCGGGATCGTGCACGACGACCGTTCCGGCCAGCCATCCCTCGAGCTTGTTCTTGTCCACCCCAGCCCGATCCAGCGGGGCCGGGTCCAGGGCGAACACCAAATCCAGGCTGTTGGTCTCCGGATCGCCGGCCCATTCCAGGAGATTGCCGCCGCCCAGATCGATGCCGAAATGGCCAAGCTGAAAATGATACGCCACCCGATCCCGATGCAAGGCCAGCAACCGGGCAAAGGACTCGGCCGGATCGCCAGGGCCGGGAGCGGGATCGGCCGCCGTCGCGGGCAGGGCATACACCAGCATCCCGTCCCGGAACATTCCCTCCGGAAGTTTCGCGGGATCCAGCCCGGCCGCGAGGAAAGGGGCGGCGGGCGTACTGACGGCGACGTCCCATGCCCCGGACGCGCCGGGGCGGGAGCGCCAGGTCACGCCGGCGTTCCCGTCGGGCGCGGAAAAGGTCCATCCTTCCGGCGTTGCCGCGGGCTTTTCGGGAAGAATCGCCAGCATGGCGGCGAAGGAGCCCTGGGCGTAACGTTCAACCAAATCCGTGGCCGCCAGGGTCCTCTCCAGGGCCGCCGGCGGGTTGAAGGCGACGGCGGCGGCAAGGGCCAGGACAAGGGCGATGACGGCGAGGCGTTTCGTGTTCATGGCGTTTCTCCTAAGCGGCGGATGCCGGCCGGAACCGCTTCAGGCGAAGCGCGTTGGTCAGGACCGACACCGAACTGAGGGACATGGCGGCGGCCGCGAGGATCGGATCGAGCAGCGGGCCGCCGAACAGGTACAGGACCCCGGCCGCCACCGGAATGCCGGCCGTGTTGTAAATGAAGGCCCAAAAAAGGTTTTCCTTGACGTTCCGGATGGTGCTCTTGCTCAGTTGGATGGCGGTCGGCACGTCCATGAGATCGCTGTGCATCAGGACGATGTCGGCCGACTCCATGGCCACGTCGGTCCCGGAGCCGATGGCGATGCCGACATCGGCCTGCGCCAGGGCGGGGGCATCGTTGATGCCGTCCCC
>JAITKH010000280.1 GCA_031278535.1 Planctomycetota bacterium
CGACCCGAAGCGCGAAAACCGCGTCGGCGTCTACTGTTCCGTAAAGTTTCAGGCAAAGATTGAGACTTTGCGGAACACTAGGGAATCGCGTTTCCTCCACTGTCGAGGAATTGGATGACGCCGTCGCCGATGCATGGACGCAGCTTCTCAAAAACAAAAACGCCGTCCAGTCATCGTGCGCGTATGACTGGATGATGAATATCATGCAAAATGAAAGGAAAAATGCTATAACTCTTGTGCATCGTTCGCCTCATTAGATAAAAATGCATCCATATCCTCATCGGCAAACTGTTGCTTCAATCACTGTCTTAAATTCCCGGGTCATTATCCTCCAGTCGAAAATCACACTTTCAAGCTGCCGACAGTATCTATATCTCCGTCCGCTCTCCTGTTTGATCTCTTTTTCCGCAACGCCAGGAAGATGGCATCCTTCAAGCCATCGCAGTTGAGTCGGGACGCGGACGAAAAGTCGAATGTCCCGTGAAGCCGGATTATCCTCTTGCCGCCGGAATATGAAAATGATATATTTTTGTGCGGCTGGACGTGTCGGACAAAGAGGCGTTTCGCGATCCGGATGAACTTTTGCCGCCTGAACAGGAAGGGGACGACGGGTGCGATTCGCCGTAATCGGAGACATACACGGCAACCTTGAGGCGCTGGAGGCGGTTCTAAGCGAATGCGAATCTCGGGTGGTGGACCAATATTTGTGTTTGGGGGACATTGTCGGGTACGGCGCCAATCCGAATGAATGCGTGGAAATGGTTCGCGAGATCGGCGCACTCTCCGTTTGCGGCAACCATGATCATGCCGTGATCGGCGCCCAGAATCTGAACTATTTTAACTCCCATGCCAGGGAAGCGGTTATTTGGACCGCGAAACAGCTGACCGAAAAGTCAAAGCGCTGGCTCAAGTCCCTTTCCCTAGTCCAACACCTTCCCGATTTTTCCCTGGTGCACGGTTCCCTCCACTCTCCCGAACTGTTCAACTATGTTCAGACGATAAAGGATGCCGATTACAATTTTCGGCAAATGGAACGTCCCCTGCTCTTCCTTGGGCATTCCCATTATCCGCTCGCCTGTTTCGACACCAGTCCCATGACCTATACGCTCGATCCGGTCATTCACCTGGACCTGTCAGTGAAGACAGTGATCAATATCGGTTCGGTCGGCCAACCACGCGACGAGAATCCCTGCTCCTGTTTTGCCATCTATGAGATCGAGGAGAACAAGGTGGAATTGGTCAGGGTACGCTACGATGTTGAAAAGGCGGCCAAAAAGATTCTTGACGCCGGCCTGCCCCAAACCTTGGCCATGCGGCTCCCGCTCGGCAAATAATCGAAAAAGCGACGTTTCCTGGCCGGTCCGCATCCTTTCCCAAGGAAAACCGATGAAATTCACCACAGCCAGAAAAATGGCGGCTTTCCTTATTCTCGCCTTTTTTCTCGCCATATATCTCTTTTCCGAATCGGACGGGATCGGGTATCGTGTGATTGGCTTGACGAGTCAATTCTCGCCTTCCCTTTCCCGCTTCGGCTGGTGTACCGCGATCGCTCTCGCCTGGCTTGTCGCCGCCGGTTTCGCGGGAAGGCTGTATTGTTCCCTTTTCTGTCCCGCCGGATTGTTGCAGGAAATTTCCCACCGGTTTGGCCGCCTCATGGGAACAAGCCGACTCCGTTTTCGGCCGGCTCCTCTTCTCCGTTCCGCCCTGATCCCGGCGATCCTGGCCGGACTTGCCCTGTTCTTCGGCCTGGCCGCCCCGGTCGCCATTCTTGAACCCGTCGGCCTGTTCGGCCGATTGGCGCAACCTCTGGCCCAACTGGCCGCCGCCTATGGTTCCCCAATCTCCCTGCTGGCGGTACCGGCGCTCGTTTCTTCCGTCATTGTCCTGGTCGCCGTTCCGCTTTTCAAAGGGCGCTGGTTCTGCGCCGAATTGTGCCCGGTTGGAGCGCTGCTCCGATTGGCGGCGACGGTACCGGCCGGCCGGCGCCTTGTCGTCAATCCTGAAAAATGCGTGTCGTGCGGCCGTTGCGAAAAGATTTGCCAAACCGGTTGCGCCGACTCCCGGAACAAGCGCATCGATTCCTCGCGCTGCGTTTTATGCCTTGATTGCCTCGACGTCTGTGCGCCTTCCGCCATTGCCGGCGCCAGACCCGTCCCGCCGGCCGCCGGGGGTCGCCGGGTCGCCGTCGGCCGCCTTGCGGCCCTGGCCGTCGGGGGCGGTTTTTTTGCCTTTCGCCAGATGCCGCCAATCCTCGATCTGGCCGCTGCGGCAGACGGAATCGTGCCGCCGGGCAGCCTGTCGCCCGGCCGACACCGGCGCCGCTGCGTCGCCTGCCAGGCGTGCGTCCCGGCTTGTCCTATGGGCATCATCTCTTCGGAGGGGACGATGGACGGTCGTCCTGTTCTCGATTTCAATCGCGGCTTCTGCCAATACAACTGTTTTGCCTGCCAGCCTTCTTGTCCGGCCGGCGTCTTCCTTCCGGTTCCGCTGGACAGGAAGAAACGCATCCGAATCGCCAGGACCGCCTTCACCATATCGCGATGCGTGGTCCTAACCCAGGGGACCGCTTGCGGCGCTTGTGCCGAGGTTTGCCCCACTTTTTCGCTAGTCATGGTGAAACAGGATCGGGAGGGACTGCCGACCAAGCCCGATTTCGATCCGGAACCCTGCATCGGCTGCGGGGCCTGTTGGCATGTCTGCCCGGCCATGCCCAGGGCCTTCGCGATAACTCCACTTCGGCGCCATGAGGAGGCGGGGGAACCGCGCCTTCCGCCGAGCAATTCGGGGGCTGATGCCAGTCGGGAAGAATACGACGATGGCGCACCAGCGGATTTTCCTTTTTAAGGTTGGGACATTTTGATTCCGGACGGAGCCGTTTTCCTTTTCTCCGCCAAGAAGCCGGTCCACACCTTTTTCGTTGTCTCCAGACCGAAGAGGCATTATACTTCCTGTTGGATATACCGCTTGATTTCCCAAGCGCTTTTCCTGACGGCGGCGCAGCGCGAAAAAATGGAGAGAGATGGCCATGGGCAAGCTAATGATAGGCATTAGCGGCGTTCGGGGCGTTGTAGGAGACAATCTTACCCCTGAACTTCTTGTTAATTTGGGACAATCGTTTGGAACATGGATTGACAGCGGCATGGTGGTGATCGGTCGGGACACCCGCGTTTCCGGCGACATGGTGAAGCACGCTGTCTTTTCCGGGTTGCTTTCGGCCGGTTGCCGCATCGTCGATGTCGGCGTTTGCGGCACTCCATCCGCCGCCATGATGATCCGAAAGCTCGGGGCTGCCGGCGGCATCGTCATTTCGGCGAGCCACAACCCGATAGAATGGAATGCGCTCAAATTTTTCCGCTCCGACGGCGTGTATCTGAATCAGGAACAGGGCCGGGAGCTGCTCGACATCTACTACGGCGGCGACATGCGGAAGGTTGGATACGACAAGCTGCATGCGGTGGAGACGAATGACGGGGCGTTGGAGAATCACTTGGAAGCGGTCCTGGCAATTGTGGATATTCCCGCGCTCCGGAAACGGCGCTTCAAGGTGGCGGTGGACTGTTGCAACGGCGCCGGATCCAGCCTGGCGCTTGAATTCCTCAAGCGGATCGGCTGCGAAGTGGCGGCGATAGACTGCTCGATGAACGGGCTTTTCCCAAGAAACCCGGAACCGACGAAAGACAATGTCACCGCCATCCTCGGCGTGGTGAAGGAGCGCGGAGCGGATCTTGGCATCGCCGAGGACGCCGACGCCGACCGGGTGGCCTTTATTTCGGAAAAAGGGGAATATATCGGAGAGGAATACAGCCTCTGCCTTGCGGCCAGTCATGTCCTTTCAAAGCGCCCCGGCAAGGTGGTGACCAATCTTTCCACCACCAGGATGATCGATGACGTTGCCCGCAGGTTCAAAGCCGAGGTGCTGCGGACGCCGGTGGGCGAGGTGAATGTCGCCGAAGCCATGATCGCTTCCGGCGCCGTTATCGGCGGCGAGGGGAACGGCGGGGTTATTGATCCGAGGGTCCACTATGGCCGGGACGCCCTGACCGGCGTTGCCATCATCCTGCAATACCTGCTCGAAACCAACAACACCTTGAGCAGCTTGGCGGCCGCCATTCCCACCTACCAAATGTCGAAACAGAAGGTGGAATGTTCGAAGCGGAACGCCCAACCCGTTCTTCAGGCGCTGGCGAGCGAGAAAGCGGACAGGGTGGACACACGCGACGGCGTGAAGCTCGACTTCGCCGAGGGCTGGGTCCATATCCGCCCGTCCAACACCGAACCCATCGTTCGGGTCTATTCCGAGGCGCGCACCAGGGAAGAGGCGGATCGGCTGGCCAATCGCTACCGGGAAATGGTGGAAAAGCTGGCAAAAAGCGGCAGGTAGCGATTTTTCCCGCATCCCTTGCGGGGAAATGGGCTTTCCGCGGCCTTCCTCCGTCTCCATTCAAAGGTTGAAGGCCTACCCGCTTTTCCCGCGCCGCCATTCCCGGTATAATGGCGTTTCGGCGGCTTGCGGCCGGCTTTGAGGAAGAAATGGTGATTCCATGGGCGAGTTCAGCAAATATCTCTCGCGCGAGCGAGTTACGATACTTGAAGTGAAAAACAAGCGGCAGGCCATAGACGGGACGCTGGAACTCTTGCGCGAATCCCCCAGCCTCATGGATTTTTCCCGGGTGACGGCGGCGGTATGGCAGCGGGAAGAGGTGGTGCCGACCGGTTTGGGCCTTGGCATCGGCGCCCCCCATGTCCGCATCCCTTCCGTCCGGTTCCCTATCGCCGCCATGAGCGTCCTGAGGCGCGGGGTGGACTACGGCAGCCTTGACGCCACCCCCGTCCGGCTCATCCTTATGGTGGCGATGCCTCCAGACAGCGAGGCCGAATGGCTCCGCTACCTTGCCCGGGCCTCCGCCGTTTTCCGCGACGATGCCATGCGCCACAAACTCTTCGCCGCCGTTACGCCGGACGCCCTCTGGGATTTGATTAAGGAACATTGAATGGCCGACTGGTATTTTCGCGGTTCCGAGGCGCGGGGCGGTCCCGGCATCTGTCCCGGGTGCCGCCGGCTGGTGCGGAAAGGCGACGAATTTTGTCCCTTCTGCGCCCGGCGCATCAGGGCGGAAAGCGGCTGGCGGGCGCACGCGAAAGCATTGCTCGCCACGCCCGATATCGCCACCCGGGGCCTTCTCGGGCTCATCCTGCTGATCTTCATCCTCCAGTACCTCGTCGCCGCGCTCCTGCCTCCCGAATACCGGGACGGAGGAACGGGTGGATTTTTCGGGAGCGCCCCCGGGGCGCTCCTCCTGATGGGTGGAAGCTCGGCCGGACTGGTTTTCGGCCTTGACCAATGGTGGCGATTGGTCAGCTATATTTTCCTCCATGCCAATCTTCTCCATATTTTCTTCAATTGCTGGATGTTTTGGGACATCGGCCGATTGGTGGAAAGAACCTGGGGCGCCAGGCAAACGTTCGCCGCGTTCATCCTCACCGGTATTGCCGCCGGACTTGCCAGTGCCGTCCTCGGCCAACTATCCGGGTCCAGGGGCATTACTGTCGGCGCCTCTGGATCGATTTGCGGTCTTCTCGGCCTCCTTATCGGAGCCGAATATCGGCTGGGCCGCCGCCGGCCGGGGACATTTTTCGAATCGGGCCTGGTCCGAAACGGAATTTACATCATCGTCTTCGGACTGATCGTACCTGGCGTGGACAATGCGGCCCATCTGGGCGGACTGCTGTCCGGTTCCCTTCTTGGGTACTGTCTGCCGCCGTCCGGATTGGGTCGGAGTCGGGACAGGACCGTCTGGAAGGTGGCTGCCGTTTGCTCCCTGGTTCTCCTGATAGGATCGGCAAGCGCCGCCGGCCACTTGGTTTTTGTGGAGCTGTTATCCTGATCATGCGCCGCCGGCAATGCGAATGCGTCCGGACACCGAATCCGCCCCCGGACAATGCCTCCGCGGCGGCCAGAACGGTCTGCCGGCGAAAGGACGCCAAGTTTGTCGGGAGGCGGCGGCTTGTGGTGAAAGCGGGCGGCGCATGCGACCGGCAATGCGCCGCCCGGAAGGAACGCTGTCCGGATCGTCAGTCCTTAACGCCGGGCAGGAAGACGAAACTGTTGTCGGCAAGGAAGGCGATGTCCACGCTCTCGCCGAGAATCCCGATTTGCTTCAACTCCTCGGCGGCAACGGAAAAACCTTCATAGGCGCGCCGGGCGGAGGGGATGTAGTTGAAGGTCTTGAGGACAGAGGCGTTGAAAACGGGATCGCCCGGCACATAGTTTTTCTCGACCTGTATCTTCGCCGTCTCGTCCTGATTCGACTGGATCCAGGCGCTGGCCTTCTGCATGGCGCGGGCATACCGCGCCGCCGCGTCCGGATTGTCCGCCGCCAGGTCGGCGCTGACATAGGCGGCGCAGCAATACTGATACTTGTAGGGCTCGTCTCTGGCCGAATCGAGGATGATGTCCAGATCGTACTCCAGCGCCGCTTTCGCCGCCACCGGATCGTTGGCGGCAATGGCGTCGATTGCCCCCTTCTCCAGCGCCAGCGGCAGTTCGGGATTGGTGAAAACGGCGAATTCCACCTCGAGATTCCGATCGCCGACGCCGACGCCGGCCGCCGCCAGGCCGCGCTTCGCGAACATGATGGGGCTGCTGGTAAGGCTGGGGACGCCGATGCGCTTGCCCTTGAGATCGGCAAGCTTTTCGATGCCCTTGCCCTTGGGAACCAGGAGCTTGTCGCAGCCGGTGTGGAGGCCGGTGACGATTTTTATGGGCAGACCGTTCGAGAGCGGCTGGATCAGGGTGGCGAGGAGCCCGAAGCTGGCGTCGATCTTGCCGGTCGAGATGGCCTCGAAGTTGGTGCCTGGCGCCAGGCGCACCGCCTCGGCTTCCAGACCCTCTTCCCTGAAGAAACCCTTTTCAATGGCGATATGCAACGGGCCTTCGCACAGGCTGCCGCCATACCCCACCTTGATGGTGACGGGCGCCGGCGACGAAGCCCCCCCCGCGACCAGGGCGACTGCCGCCGCCAGGATCGCCGTCGCGACATGTTTTTTCATGGATGCCCTTTCTTTTCCTATGTCGATGCGCCAATCACGGGCGCGAATCGGGATTTTTCGAATTTTCCGAATTTTGCGGCAAAACCAATCCCCGGAATTCAAAACGCCCCGGGCGGAAGGAGCCGACGCGCTCCGCCCGGGGCCGGAATGTTCAGGCGCCACTTGCCGCCGTTTCTCCGGCGGGGAAAGGGATGTTTCACTCCTCCCGGCCGGGCGTCAGGCAAGAGGCGCCCATACAGTAGCAATAGACCCGCCCGATTGTCATGTCATTCTCCTGTTTTCAAACCTCCTTCTTCCGCATCCTGCCCTTCCGGACGGGCAGGCGTCCCATTTTTCGTCAAATCTGGTAACTCGGTTCCTTCACCTGGCCGCCGAAATGGAGAATCCGTAGAATCCGCGCCCGCAGGTGGAGGAAATCGGGGTGGCTGCGCGCCCGGGGACGCGCCAGGCCGCTGCCGATGACCGTTTCTATCCGGGCCGGACCCGGACTCATCACCACCACGCGGTCCGCAAGGTACAACGCCTCGTCCACGTCATGGGTGACCATGATCATGGTTGTTCCCCGTTCCCGCCAGACGCGGACGATCTCGTCCTGCATGTTCATGCGGGTGAAGGCGTCAAGCGCACCCAGCGGCTCGTCCAGGAGTAGCACCCGGGGACGGTTCACCAAGGCCCGGGCCAGGGAGGCCCGCTGGGCCATGCCGCCGGAAAGTTGGTGCGGATAGGACAGGGCGAACTTTTCCAATCCCGCCAATTTGAGAAATTCATCCACATCTTCCTGCCGTTCCTTGTAAATCCCCCGCGACCTGAGTCCGAAAGCCACATTGTCGCGGATGCTGAGCCAGGGGAAGAGAAGCGGATTCTGGAACACCAGCCCTCTCTCCGAATCGGGGCCGCGAATCTCCCTCCCGTCCAGGAGAAGCCGGCCGGAATCGGCCGGATTGAGGCCGGCAATCAGCCGCAGGAGCGTGGACTTGCCGCAACCGGAAGGGCCGATAAGGGAAACGAACTCGCCCGCCTCCACTTCCAGGTCCACCCCGCCCAGGGCGACGACGGTGGAACCGTCGTTCTGCGGAAACGACTTCATCACGTTCTCCACGCGAATCCGCCCGGGACGCTCGTTCGCCGGCGCGGCCTTTCTTTCCGCCGCCGCTACCACTTGATCACCCCCTTCTGCCAGACCAGGACGCGATCGCGCACCTTGAAGAACAGGCTGATCAACAGATGGAAGGACAGGGCGATGACGATAAGCCCGGCATAGACATTCGCATAGGAAAGCATTTCCCGCTGCCAGTTGATGTACCAGCCAATGCCGTTTTTCACCCCCAACATTTCGGCCGTCATCAGGGTGATGAAGGAGGAACAGGTTCCATTGAAAACGCCGATGAAGATGAACGGCATGGCGGCCGGAATGCCGACGCGGAAAATCTGGTGGCGCCGTTTCGCCCCAAGCGTGCTCGACACCTCGAAATAGGCGTTTTCAACATTGGCGATGCCGCTCGACGTCATGAGGGTGGTGGGAAACCACACCGACAGGGCAATCAGGAACACCCCCCCCTGGAAGGTGGTGGGAAAGGCGACCAGAACCAAGGGAATCCAGGCGGTCGGCGGAATCGGGCCGATCAGGCGAATCAGCGGATTTATCCAGTAGCTTGCCCGCTTGCTGAAGCCCACGGCGACGCCGGTCGCAAGCCCGGCCAGAAGGCCGGAAGCGAAACCGGCAAAAAGCAGCTTGGCGGACGAAACCAGGCATTCGCCGACGAGATACGAAAAATCGAAGATCAGGACGCCCAGGATGCGATCGGGAGCGGGAAAGAAGATGGGCGGAGCCAGGGCGTATTTGTTGGTCGCCACGTTCAGGATATTCACGAAAAGGAGGGCGGCGGCGTGGAAGTCGGCTTTGACCCGGAGCCAGTCCAGGAGCCGGGGACGGAAAAGTCCGGCCAGGGGGGCCGCCAGGAAGATAGTCCCGGAGAGAAGGAGGGCATACAGGAAAAACGGATATTTGCTCGGCGGATGCCGGGGGCTGTTGGGCAGAGCCAATTCCAGGACAATCGCTGCGAGCGCGGCGCCAAGCGGTTTCCAGACCGCAAGCTTTCCCATGATGACGCCATCCCTCCGATTCAGGCCGTCCTTAGCGCCCGGCGATGACGGAACTCAGAATGTCTTCGAACAGCCGCAATCCTCCGTCGTAGCCGGTGTAGCCCCGGTTGACGACCGCCCGGTTGGAGACCGGGAAGGAAAGGCTGATGTGCCCGGCCCCCAGGGATGCGGCCAGGACCCGATCGAGCGAGCTTCCGGCCACAAAGGCCGGCAATCTGGCATGATGGTGCTTTTT
>JAITKH010000366.1 GCA_031278535.1 Planctomycetota bacterium
TTGTCCGCAATTCTGCTGGCCAGGACGATATCCGAATATTTGGCGACCAGCGAGTCGGATATCGCGGAAACGCCGATAGTTGTGGCGCCGTGTTCCTTGGCAACCTTCAGGGCGTCCACCACGGACTTGATGTACCCGCAATTGCTGATTCCCATGACAATATCATTTTTGCCGCATAAGTATACGGCGCGCAGCATGGTCAGGGAATCGCCGGGAAAAAAGCAGGGGATGCCGATATGGGTAAAGGCGTTGGCCGCGGCCAGCGCCACTCCGCTGGAGGTGCCGTCGGCGCTGATCACCATCCGCCCGCATTTCTCAAGCGCATTGATGGCACGGTCCAATTCCCGGTTATCCGTACATTGGATGGAAGTGGCGATATTCCGCTTGGTGAACTCGGCAATCTTCTGCTTCACCAGCCCTATCGGATCGGTGCTGCTGATGCGGAGTTTTCCTCCGATTGGCGCCAGTTCGCCGGCCTGGATCGAATATTTGAATTCGGAAAATCCCTTGAACCCCAATGTTCTGCAGAAACGCACAACCGTGGCGATGCTGGTATGGGCGCGGCGGGCCGTATCCTTGATGTTCAGTTCCCCAACCTGTTCATATTGGTGATCGAGAAAATAATTGGCCAGACGCCTCTCGGCCCTGCTCATGGCGTCGTACTTATTTTTGATGCGGGCAATGTATTCCTCTGCGCCGCCGATGTAAACCTCCCGGCTTCTTTCCTTTCCACACATTCGCGGCTCCTTGGCTGGCTGATGCCTGCTTCAAGAAAAATTTTTCAACAGGATCCGTGCCTTGCGCAAATATTTCGGAAAAAGGGGACGAACGCAACAGCATTCTCCGGGGAAAAGCCGGGCGTCCTTCTTTTGGCAATATAATATCATGAACGACGGCATGTTATGTCAATATAAAAATATTTTCATTTTTTATGTTTTTTTATTGAAATATTTTCATATTGCGATATACTGGAACCATCGCCGCAACAACTGGATCGCGGCGGAGGACGGGCGGAACGGTCGCCAGCGCCTATCGATATCCACAGGGCGGTATCGAAAGAAGAGTTGCGGCGAAGTCAATGTTCCGCCTCCGGGGATGGGATGCGCACACCATGAAAATGACCGTCGGCCAGCTCAGTTTCACCCTCGAAACAAGGCTGTTTCCCATCATCGGCCGTCCCATGGGCCAAAGCAGCGCCTCCTATGCGTACAACCCGCTTTTCTCGGCAAACGGCATCGACGAGATCATGTGGCCGGTCGAAATACCCGTGGGCGGTCTGGGCGACTTCATGGCCGCGGTCAGGACGCTCGGAATCAGGCATTTCTGCCTGACCATGCCCCACAAGGCGCCAATCATCCAGTACCTCGACGAGGTGGATGAGCAGTCCCGCATCTTCAATTCGGTCAATATCGTCAAGATGGAAAATGGAAAATTCATCGGGACCGGCATGGACGGCAAAGGGAATGTCGCGGCAATCAGGGCGGCGGGGGTGAATGTCCAGGGGATGCATATCGCGATTATCGGCGCCGGCAGCATTGTCGGGGTCATTCTCCTGGAATTGGCCAGGGAGGGCGTTGAAAAAATCACGCTGATCAACCGTTCCGTCGGGAAGGCGGATGCCCTGGTCCGGACCGTCCGCGAATATACGGACATGACAATCGAATGCATCCCTCTCACCGACGGCAATCTCAACAAGTTAGCCGGGAAATGCGACTTTCTCATGCAATCGACGCCATTGGGACTGGCCGGCTATTCCCATGATTTCACCTGTCTCGACTTCATGGACAGGCTCGGGCCCCGCGCGATTGTCATGGAAAACATCGTCAACCCTCCCCTGACCAGGGTCGCCGCCCGAGCCAGGGAGCGGGGACTCAAAATCATATACGGAATGGACATGATGCTGGGGCAGATCGGAAAGATTTTCGAATTCTGTTACGGTTTCGCGCCCAAGCCGGACCATATCGAATTGGCGCGGAGAAGCGTTCGGCAGTTTTTCAATTTCAGGGGATGACTCCGCCATCCCTTTCCTTTTTTGGAGCGACAACAATGGGCAAGAAGATTTATCCGGCCTGCAGAACGCTGTTGGAAGTATGCGCCCAGTGCAAAAAGAACGAAAAAATCCTTATCGTCACCGATCCGGACAGCCTGGACATCGCCCGGGCATTATGGGACGCCGCCAGAGACTACCCGAACCGGAGCATGATCATGATGCCGACCCAGACCATGCACGGTCAGGAACCGACCGCCCTGGTGGCGGCGGCGATGTTGGCGGCGGACGTCATTTTCCGCCCCACTACCTTTTCCATTTCCAGCACCGACGCCAAGCGCGCCGCCTGCGCCGGAGGGGCGCGGGATCTCAACTGTTCCGATTACGATCTGCGGATGCTCGAATCCGGCGGCCTCTATGCCGATTTCGCGGCCAGGGGGCCGGTGATGGATCGCGCGGCCGCCGTCTTCCGGGGGAAGGACGTCCGGATCACCACTCCCGCCGGCACCGACATCGCCGCCGACATTTCCGGACGGAAGAACCACCCCCAGTACGGCCGAAGCCTTGTTCCCGGCCAGTCCTCTTCGCCGCCGGACATCGAAATCGCCATTGGCGCCAACGACGGGACCATGAATGGAGTGGCTGTCATAGACGGCAGCATTCCCCATCCGCGCCTGGGACTGATTACAACTCCCATCCGCGTGGAAGTTCGGGGCAGCAAGGCGGTAAGCATCACCGGGGGCGAACAGGCGGCTGTACTGAATGACATCCTCAAGACATACGACGATCCCAAGGTCTATCATATCGGCGAGATTGGCATAGGCATGAATCCGGCCTGCGGCCTCACCGGCCGCATGCTGGAGGACGAGGGCTGCGACGGGACGGTCCATTTCGGCCTGGGAGACGATCGCGGCTTCGAGGGGGGCAACAGTTGCCCCATCCATCTGGATTTGGTGTTCCGCCAACCCACGTTGAGCGTGGACGGCAGGATTATTCTTGAGAACGGCGTACTGAAAGTCTGACGCATTGCGGGAAGCGGCATTTTCCCGAAGGGAGAGAGGGGATGAACACCGACGACTATCCGCGAGGCCTGTTGTTCGAACCGGCCATGCAGCAAAAGGTGCGCGATCGGTTTTGCAACGTCGACGAGGACATGTTCGGAAAGCGTATTTTTTTCGAGAATTCGGGCGGTTCCCTGCGGCTCAAGGCCTGCATCGACGCGGTCGTCAAATATGATTCCCATCCGGACTGTCCCGGGCGCCATCAGCGCCAGGCCGACGTTTTGGGCGAACTGGTGCAAAGGGGATCCGACGATCTTCGCATCATATTCAATTCCAAAAAAGGATCCATCGCCACCTGCCT
>JAITKH010000373.1 GCA_031278535.1 Planctomycetota bacterium
GGGGCTCTTTGGCGAGCCGCCGCGCGCCGCAACATCGCCCGCCGGGCGGCGTCCCGGCAAGAAGAAGGATCGCGGGAGAAGGCTTTTTTTCGCTCCCTAATGCATTTCTCGTGTTTTCCTAATCATTTCCTGACGCCGGCCGGATATTCAGGAAAGGCATGGCGGCGGCCGGCAAGGCGCCGGTTGCGCCGAAGCGTCTTGGGAACAGGAAAAAGGAGAAAGGGCAATGGGACAATTCAGGTTCAGGAGAAGCGTCACGAAAGCGGCTCTGCTGTTCTGTTTGCTGATCGCGCCGGCCGGCCGGGCCGGGGACGGAATTCCGGCCTATCGGCAACAGCCGGGAGTGGCCGGCACGATCAATTCGGTGGGTTCCGACACCCTCAACAACCTGATGACGTTCTGGACCGAGGCGTTCCGGGCAATTTATCCGAATGTCTCCATGCAGGTCGAAGGAAAGGGCTCGTCCACCGCCCCGCCGGCCCTGTCGGCCGGAGCCGCCCAAATCGGCCCCATGTCGCGGCCGATGAAGGCGTCGGAAATCGAGGATATCGAAAAGAAGCGCGGCTTCAAGCCCACGGCCATCGCCGTGGCCATCGACTGCGTCGCCGTGTACGTCAACAAGGACAATCCCATCGCCGGCCTGTCCCTGCCCCAGGTCGACGCCGTCTTTTCGTCGACCCGCAAGCTCGGGCGGACGGAAGTCGTCCAGTGGGGGCAACTTGGCCTGGGCGGAGAGTGGGGCGCCAGGAACATCAGCATATACGGCCGCAATGCCGCGTCCGGCACCTACGCCTTTTTCAAGGAAATCGCGCTCGGCAACGGCGATTACAGGAATTCTGTCAAGGAGCAGCCCGGTTCCGCCGCCGTCGTCAACGGCATAGCCGGCGACAAGGCCGGCATCGGCTATTCCGGCATCGGGTACAAGACATCCGAGGTGCGCGCCCTGCCCGTGGCTCCGAAGGACGGCGGGAAATTCATCGCGCCCAATTTTGAAAACGCCATAGACGGCAGTTATCCGCTGTCCCGGCTCCTCTACGTCTACATCCTGAAGGATCCCGGGCAACCGCTTCCCGCCGCCGTCCGGGAATTTATGAAATATATTCTGTCCAAGGAAGGCCAGGATCTGGTGGCGCGCGACGGCTACGGCGCCCTGCCCGCCGAAACCCTGCAGGAACAGCTTGCGCTGCTGGGCGAATGACCGACGCGCGAAAACAGGAGAAAACGCCAAGTTTTTTCCCTCCTCCGGCAACCGGCCGGAGGAGGGGCGGACGGAGACAGGGACCTTCGAATGATCAGCCCGGAAAACAAGCCGCATCGGCTGCGAAACGCGCTGGAAACGCTGGCCGAAGGGATTATCACGGTTGCCGGCATAACCGTCATCGCCGCCCTGTTCGCCATGCTGATCCTTATCGTCCGGGAGGCGGCGCCGCTGTTCATGCCCGCCGCCCGACACGAAACAGGGACGGCATCCCTGCCTGCCGGAATCCGTCCGGACGATGTGGTCGCCCTCGGCGTGGAATCGGATTTGCGGAACCGGAGCAGGACGGCAGGGATAATCCTGGCCGACGGGAGATGCGGATTCGCGACGCTTCCGGGAGAAGGCGGCGGGGAAATGGAATTTTCGAAGCTTGCGGGTACAACCGGGGGAAGGATACGGCGAATCGAGTGCCGCGCTGGAGGATTGTATTCGGTATTGTGGGACAACAACATCTTGGCGCTCTTCGCAATGCGAACCGCCTTTCGGGAGGATGCCGACGGAAGGATGCGCTCAACAGCCGCCTTCGAACGGATTGTCGAGGTCCCTCTCGATCCGGGACTCGGCGCCCCCATCTGCGCAATGCTGCGCGGCGACGAAAAAAGCCATCGCGCCGTGGCGGCATACCCCGACGGGACAATCGTGGAAAAATCCCTTCGGCCCGGGAGAGGATTGCTTGCCCGGGGACAGGGCGTCGGCTCGGAAAGAAAGGCCCGGGCGACATGGCGGGGCGAGGTCGTTTCGACGGCATTGAACGGGGACGGCCGGCGGTTGTACCTGGGCACCGACGGCGGCGACATCGTTTCCGTCGATTTGTCAGGAGACGCCGACGAAGAAATCGCCTGGGACACGACGCCCGCCTTTCCGGACGCCCGCCCGGTAACGTCCATGGCGTTTTTGAACGGGGGGTACGCGCTGGCGGTGGGGGATGCCGCGGGAGAAGTGTCGATATGGTTTCCGAGGCGCGAGAACGGCGAATTCCGGCTGCGCCGATCGGTTGGGTGGGACGGGACGGGAAGCGCCGTGCGGGCCATCGCCGCGTCGGGCCGCGATCGCGGTTTTTTGGCCCTGGATTCCGGAGGAAAAATGCGCTGGCTCTATTCGACCAACGGCCGCGATCTTCTTGACGTTTCCCCGGACGGCTCGCGCCCCGCCGCCCTGGCGGCCAACGCCAGGTTCGATGCCCTGCTGACGCTCGAGGGCGACGGAACCTTGCGTTTCCACCGCCTGGACGGTTTCCATCCGGAAGCCGGATGGAGGGGATTTTTCGGCCGCCTCCTGTATGAAGGATACGAAGAGCCGGCGTTCGTATGGCAGTCGACCGGATCCGACGCCAGCGAACCCAAATTGTCCCTGGTCCCGCTGATATGGGGAAGCGTGAAGGCTGCGGCGTACGCACTCATCTTCGCCACTCCCATCGCCCTCGCCGCCGCCGTATACCTCTCGCAATTCACCGCGCCGGCATGGCGGGCCCGACTCAAACCGGCTGTGGAAATGATGGCGGCGGTTCCCTCGGTGGTCATAGGATTCCTGGCGGCGCTGTGGCTGGCCCCGCTGCTCGAACGGTATGCCGCCTTTTTCGCGGGAGGCCATCCGTACGATCAGCGCAACTCCCTGGTCATCGCGATTGCCATGGGTTTCGCGGTGACGCCAACCATCTTCTCGCTTGCCGAGGACGCCGTCAGCGCCGTGCCGCCTTCCCTCTCGGCCGCGTCGCTGGCGCTGGGCGCGTCCAGATGGCAGACGGTGCGCCGAGTGGTCATCCCCTCGGCCAGTCCGGGGATTTTCACCGCCGTGATGCTCGGATTCGGCAGGGCCGTCGGGGAAACCATGATCGTCCTGATGGCGGCCGGCAATACGCCGATAATCAGTCTCAGCCCCTTTGACGGCATGCGCACCCTGTCCGCCAACATTGCGGTCGAGATGCCGGAGGCTCCGGTGGGCGGAACCCTCTACCGCACCCTTTTCCTCTGCGCCTTCATCCTGTTCGTCCTTACCCTGATCATCAACACGGCGGCCGAGCTGTTCAGGCACCGTCTGCGCCGCCGCTACGGGAGGCTGTGACATGGCGCCCGCCGCCAAAAGAAAAAGGGCCGACGGCAGGATCTGGGTATGGCTGTCCGGAGCGTCGTTGCTGCTGATACTGGCCATGATGGCGATTATCGGCTTCCTGGTATGCGCCAACAGCTTCCAGGTTCTTTGGCCCAGCCGTCTGGATCTGGTGGCCCTGGCCGACGGGAGCGTCTTCCTCGGCTTTCCGATGAACGGCGACATTTCACCGGAAGGGTTGCCGAGAACCCGGTACAAGGTGGGAAACCGGGAAATCAACTCAGGGGCCGATTTCCGCTGGATTTATGAGCAAGACGTCGTAAAGAGGAACCATCCCCAGGAGGCGCTTGTCGTCAACAGGATGGAGAACGGAGACTTTTACGGCTTTCTGAAACGGCGCACCGGCGGGCGGAACGAATCCGCGACAGAATCCCCGGAAGAATTCCGGGAAAGCCTCGTCGACTTTCAGCGGCGATGGAACAGTCTCGCCGAGCCCCCGCGCCGCCGCCTCGCCGCCCTCGGCGACGCCTGGCAGGAAAACCATCTCGCTTTCCTGAAGGCGGAATACGAGATGCGCCGGGCTTTGACGCCGGACGCGGCCGAAATGTGGAAAGCGAATCTGGAACGAAGCATCGAACGGGAGGAAGCGGTCAAGACCGAGTCGGAGCGGGCGATGAGCCTTTTCAACGCGATCAGGGACGAATTTCAGGCAGAAACGGCGGTTTTCGCCACCGCCGACGGAACTGAGATTTCCTTTCCCCTGTCGGCCCTGGCCGACGTCTCCAGTCCAAACGACATGGGATGGACGGCCAAGGCCTGGCGTTTCGCCGTCAACGTCTGGAATATCCTCAGCCAATATCCGAGGGAGGCCAACACCGACGGCGGACTCTTTCCCGCCCTGTTGGGAACGGTGGCCCTGGTTTTCCTGATGGCCGTCACATCCTTCCCGCTGGGCGTCGCGGCCGGCGTGTACCTGCGCGAATACGCCAGGGACGGCATCCTTTCCCGGTCGGCCAGGGTGGCGGTAAACAATCTGGCCGGAGTGCCGTCCATCGTCTACGGGATATTCGGCCTGGGGTTTTTCGTCTACGGCATGGGCGGGAGCATCGACAGGCTCCTCTATCCCGAACGCGTGGCGGCCGGCATAAGCACCTATGGCGGGGGCGGCATCATCTGGTCGAGTCTGACCCTCGGACTCCTGACCCTGCCGGTAGTGATAGTGGCGACCGAGGAGGCGCTGGCCACCGTGCCGTCCGAAATCCGGCACGGCTCCCTGGCGCTGGGCGCCACACGCTTCCAGACCCTGTGCCGGGTCGTCCTGCCCATGGCCAGTCCGGGAATCCTCACCGGTTTTATCCTCGCCATGGCCAGGGCTGCGGGCGAAGTCGCTCCCCTGATGCTCACCGGGGCGGTGAAATCTGCGCACAGCCTGCCGCTGGACGGCGAATGGCCTTTCGTCCACGTGGAGCGCAAATTCATGCACCTCGGGTTCCATATCTACGACATGGGCTTCCAGTCGCCCAACGTCGAGGCGTCCAAGCCGCTGGTGTACCTGACGGCGTTGATCCTGCTGATCCTTGTCTTTGTCCTGAATTTCGCGGCCATCGGCCTGCGCAAGCGCATGCGGGAAAAATACGCCATGAGGGGATTCTAACCATGGAAAACGGCGACGGCCCGGACACTCTGATCGTCGAGGCGGAAAACCTGGATTTCCATTACGGCGAAAAGCAGGCGCTCTTCGGCATCGGCGTGGGCATCCGGCGGGGACTGGCCACCGCTTTCATCGGTCCGTCAGGCTGCGGCAAGTCAACATTCCTCCGCTGCCTGAACCGGATGAACGATTTGGTGGACGGCGCCCGCGTGACGGGGCGGCTGACCCTCGACGGCGAGGACGTGAACTCGCCGGAACTGGACGTCATCGAATTGCGGAGGCGGGTGGGAATGGTTTTTCAAAAGCCGAATCCGTTTCCGAAAAGCATTTACGAAAACGTCGTCTACGGCCTTCGCATAGCGGGAGTGAGGGACAGGGAGCGGCTGGACGCCGCCTGCGAACGGAGCCTGCGGCGCGCCGCCCTGTGGGAAGAGGTCAAGGACAGGCTCAGAGAATCCGCCATGGGGCTGTCGGGCGGCCAGCATCAGCGATTGTGCATCGCCCGGGCGGTGGCGGTGCGGCCGGAGATCATCCTTATGGACGAACCCTGTTCCGCCCTCGATCCGCGCTCCACAACGAAAATCGAGGAACTGATCACCGAGCTCAAGGGGGATTACACCATAGTGATCGTCACCCACAATATGCAGCAAGCGGCGCGGGTTTCGGATCGTACGGTCTTTTTCTACGAGGGCAAGCTCATGGAGGAGGGGGAAACGCGGCGGCTCTTCACTTCGCCGGGACGCCGGGAGACGGAAGACTATTTGACCGGGAGATTCGGATAATGACAATACATCTGCACAGGGAAATGGAGGAACTCAACCGCACCGCGCTGGAGATGTGCGCCCATGTGGAGCAGAATGTCCGCGACGCCGCCAGGGCGTTTTTCGAACAGGATGTCGACTTGGCCAGGCGGGTCATCAACGCCGACCGTTTCATCGACAAAATGGAGATCGATCTTGCCGAAAACTGCCTGAAGACCATGGCTCTGTACCAGCCGGTGGCGGGGGATTTGCGTTTCATCTTTTCCCTGTCCAAGATTTCCGGGATTCTCGAGCGCATCGGCGATTTGGCGGAAAACCTGGCCCGCAAGGGGAAAACCCTGGCCGGCCTGGAGGCCGTCGCCATTCCGCCGGAACTGCCCGAAATGGCCGAAATGGCCAGGAGGATGCTTAAGGACAGCGTGGACAGCCTCATCGACGGCGATTCCGCCAACGCCAGGGCGGTCATTAAATCCGATCAGGAGGTAAACGCCCGCAAACGGCTGGTGCGGCAAGCCGGCGAGGCGGCGATCCTGGCGAATCCGGCGAGATGCCCCCAATGGCTGGTGATCATTTCCGCCTCGCGCAACCTGGAACGCATTGCCGACATGGCGGCCAACATCGCCGCCGAAGTCGTCTACAGCGTCGACGGGAATGTCATACGGCACAGTTTCGACAGCGAATGAATGGGAACGGTCCTGTTCCAGAACGGAACGAAAGGATGAAACGAGGACGTCGGGATGGAAAAATCGGCGATACGCATTCTCGTTGTTGAGGACGAGGACGACATACGGGCGCTCCTCCTTTTCAATCTGCGCAAGGACGGCTACGCCGCGTCAGGAGCGTCTAGCGGCGAAGACGGATTGCGGATGATTGGGGAACATCCTCCCCATCTCGTAATTCTCGATCTCATGCTTCCCGGCATGGACGGCATGGCCGTCTGCCGAAAAATACGCGGCAACCATGACACGGCCGGCCTCCCCATCCTCATGCTGACCGCCCGGGGAGAAGAGGACGACATGGTGTCAGGGCTGGAGGCCGGGGCCGACGATTATGTGTCCAAACCTTTCAGCAACCGCGTTCTTCTGACCCGGATCCGATCTCTCCTGCGGCGCAACGGCACGCTTGACGAGGAACGCATCGAAGGGAAAAAACTCGTCCTGGGCGGGATCGAACTGATACCCGAGCGGCGCGAGACAAGGATCAACGGCCGCAAGGTGGAGTTGACGGCCGGCGAATTCAAGATGCTGCAGGTCATGATGCGCCGGCCGGGAATCGTCTTCACCCGCAACCAGCTTCTCGATCTGGTGCGCGGCGCCATGCACGCCGTCACCGACAGGGCGGTCGACGTCCAGGTGGCGGGGCTGCGGAAAAAGCTGGGCCGCGCCGGGAATCTGATCGAAACGGTGCGCGGGGCGGGATACCGCGTTTCGTCAGACTAACCGCCTCCTCCCCGGGCGCGGCGACGAAACCAGGCCGATCGCCCGAAAAGTTCGATCCCGCTTCCGAAGCGGATGAAAGGATTGGCGATGGGGAAATTCAGGCTCTCGTTCCTGTTGACGGCCGCCGTGCTCGCGAGCGGTTTCCTGGCCATGCTCCCCATGGCCTGGATGGGCGCCGAGGCGCTGGAATCCTCTTACCGCGAAAGCGCAATCAGGGACATGACCTCGAACGCCGCCGTGTTTTCCCTGGCCGTCGGCCCCGTCCTCGGGCCAGGCGGCAATCGCGACGAACTGTTGAAAATCGTCCGGAACGCTCGAATCGGCAGCCAAACCCGGTATACGGTCATATCCGGAGACGGCAAGGTACTCGCCGATTCGGACGAGG
>JAITKH010000385.1 GCA_031278535.1 Planctomycetota bacterium
GGCCCGGCGAGGAGAGGAAGTCACGAATCTCTCCGGCGTTCGACCCGAATTCCCGGGCCAGGCGGATCAATTCCTCCCGAATCGCTTCCATGGCCTCCGGATCCGCGACGTGCCCTGCCAAACCCCGAGCGTATCGTCCCGCCACAATCACGTCCCGCGACATTTCCGCCCTTTCCTCACCCCGGCTCGCCGGCCGGCCGTGCGGCTGCGATGCCGGCAATCAACGCCTCAATGGCGGCGGCATGCTCCGCCTCGCCCAGGCGTTCCCGGAGAATTTCCTGTGCCTCGTCGCATGCCCGGAGGGCGGCGTCGGCCCCAAGCCGTGCCGACAGGCGTCCGGCTTCGAATTCGAGTTCGGCCAGGACGCCGTTCTCTATGGCATCCGCCTGGGCGCGGGCCGCGTCCAGCGCCTCGGCCAGAGCCGCCTTCGCCTCCTTCCCCGCTTCGGCCAGCATTGCCGTCCGGCGCCCATCGATTTCCGACGCCAACTCCGCATGCCTGGCTTCGAATTTCAGGGATTCCTCGCGCGCCGCCCGGGCGTTTCGCAGCGCCGCCGCCGTCTTCCGGCCCTGGGCGTTCAGGTAATCGGCGATCGGCCGCCACAGGAAAAGGACGATCAGCAGGAAGAAGCCGGCGGAATTGTAAACGGCGAGCCAGTGCGGCCAGTCCAGCAGGGCGATGGACGTTTCCCGATAGAGGCGTAGCGGCCGGACAAAAACGCGGGACGCTTCGGGCCTCGCCCGATCATCGATGATGGCCTTGCCGAGTTTCGCGGCATCCGGCAGGGTAAGGCGGGATCCGGCCTCGATGCGCACCAGGCTCTTCTCCTCGTCGTAAAACGACACCATTTCGGCCAGGCGCACCTCGGCGGGAGTACGGTTGCCCCGCATGGCGTCGAAAGCGGCCCGCTCGAGATCCGGAATTCTGTCGCCGCTTCGAAGGCCGAAGGCCTTCTGGACAAAATCGGCCGGCGCCACGGCAACAGTTCCGAAAAGGAGAAAATAGCCGTACACGCCGAAAAGGAGGAAATAGCCCGCGGCGTAGGCGACAAGAAGGCGTCGCCTGAGACTTGCCCGCCTCGCTCCCCGGCGTATCACCATCCTCCCCGAATCGTAGCGCACGATGGCGTCGCCGCCGGTAACCCGAACGGATCTCGGATCGGGACCGAAGAACCTGGTCACGCTGGATATCCGGGGAGAGATGGCCTCTTTCTCGACCACTATCATCCGCCCGCTCACGACGCGTCGGACTGTGGAGACGCCCTGGGCAGCGGCATCGGCGGGGCGATCGGATTTCCGGACGGCCTCGGTCGAACTCCGGCGCGGCCGGCCGGCAGCCGGGCCGGGCTTCCCCAGCCGGACTCCCGTTCCGGCGCCGGGAGCGGAACCGGTTTCGACCCCGGCCAGGCGTTTGGCGTCGTCCTCCCTGGCCTTGCGGATAACCATGGTGTGCCTGGAAACCTTGTGCTGGATTTTGCCGCTATTTCCGGGCATCGCCAGCCTCCCCCTTCCCCCGGGCGTCACCTGCGCCGGGCATGAGCGCGTCGGCGATGGCGGCGGCAAAGGCCGGCGTCATCCGGGTCAATTCCGTTTCACTCGTACGCACCGCCTCATCCAATTCCTCCATGCCGGCTGTCCGAATTTGCTTTTCCTTTTCCCTCGCCTCCCTGATAATCACGTTGGCTTTCTCCGCCACTTCACGCCGTTTTTGAATCCGCGTTACCTGGATTTCCCGGCCGAGATCGGCGTACCGGCGGCGCCGTTCTTCCTCCAGACGTATCGCCTCGGCCTGATTTTGCCGCTCGTTCTCCTCCCCGGCTGCCAATTCGCGGGCCCGTTTCTCCAACAGGGCGGCGAAAGGTTTCCACAAAATCGGCTGCAGGACGGCGACCAAGGTGAGGAAGATTATCGCCACCATGATGGCGGTGCCGGACAGGAAACCGACCGGCGGAGCGCGACCGACGACGGTGACGCTGGTTACGCCCCGAGCGCGCAGGTAGTCCAGCATGTTTTTTTCAAGAGGGCGGCCGCCGGCATAGAGCTGACGATCATCGGTGCTGTCCGGATCGTCGACGCCGTCCCTGAGGACATAACCCCGCCCGAGCAGGCGTCGCATTTCGGACGTGTCCAGGAGCCTCAGGACAACCGGCCCGTCGCCAGGGGTTGAGCGGACGACGGCCTCAAAGCCTTCGGAAAGAATCGGCCGATTGGGGAGGATGCCACTTCCGGGAGGCGGAGCCCCGGCATCCTCCGGCCACTGGTAGCCCTCCCCTTCCAGGGCCATGAGGCGCTGGAACCTGGCCTGGGAGTCGGCCGCCCAAGCCGCGCGGGACATACCGCCCAGCAAATCGACGTTGATCGCCCGGTAGCCGGGAATGTCCACCCGGTTCTGGTAGACCATCGACGCCCAGCAGTAGGCGAGAAACAGTCCTATGCCGCATGCTATGAAAATTTGGCGCACGCCGGTCTCCGCAATCCTGCCGCGATCATCAGTGGAACGACAGGATCAATGCCACCACCAGCGCGTAGATGGCGCAGGACTCGGTGACGGCCTGGCCTACCAGCATGGTCCGGAATATCTGGGAATATTCTTCGGGCCGCCGGGACACGGCTTCGCAGGCTTTGCCGGCGGCGAACCCCTCGCCTATGCCCGGTCCGATGCTGCCCAGGCCCATGCAAATGCCGGCCCCGAGCAAGGCGAAGGCCTGGGTAATCGGACCGATCAACAGCTTGACCGTTTCCTCGTTCATGGCGTCCTCCTTTCGCCCGGGGCCGAACCGGCCGCATTCCGCCTCAGGCGTTCAGCACCAGAATCAGTGATATGATCAGCGAAAAGACGCTTGGGGATTGGGCGGTCGCCGATCCCACAAAATAGACTGTCTTGATCCGCGCGTCCGATCCCGGCATGGCGGCCAGGCTCCGACAGGCCATGCCGCCGGCGTAGGCGATACCGAGGGACGAACCTATGGCTCCAAATCCCATGGCAAGGCCGGCCGCCAAGTGCCTGGCCGTCGCCACGGTCTCGGGGCCGGCAAGGGGGATAAGGGACCAGAGGCGGAAATCCTCCGGACCGGACAATCCGGCCGAATTGCCGGAGGCGAGCAGGAAAAGGGATATCACCAGGGCAAAGATGCATCCGGTCTGGACCCAGGCCTGCCCAATCAGCATAAACATCAACACCGGACCCTGGCTCGACGGATTTCCGGACATGGCGTCCAGGGCGTCATGGGCCACCAGGCCGGAACCGATTCCCGATCCAATCGCACCGACGCCGATGCAGAGCCCGGCTCCGAGGAAGGCGGCGGATTGCGCCAGGGACCAGGGAGCGTCCAGAGTCTCCGCCGAAGCGAAATACAGGAGGAAAGCCACCACCAGGGCGAAGATAGCCGGCGTTTCGGTGATGGCCTGGCCCACCAGCATGGTACGGAAAATAAGCGGCTGCTTGATTGGTTGCCGGGCTAGTGCCCTGAGGGCGCCGCCGGCGGCATAGCCGATGCCGAAACCAGAACCAAGGGCGCCCAACCCCATGGCAAGGCCAGCTCCGAGCAGCGCGGCCGCATTGGCTAATCCCATGTCCGCTTCTCCCGCGCATCAGTCGCGCCCGTTTCACTCATTGGTCGGCATCTCCCTTATTTTCTGCCTCCTCCGCCGCCTCCATCGAGATGTAGGTGGCGGCGAGCATGGTGAAGACAAAAGCCTGGATGGTTCCGCAGAACACACTGAAATAGCCGTACATCCCGATGGGAAGCAGGAAGGAGAACACTAGGCCGGACACCACGGACATGATGATGGCGCCGCCGAAAATGTTGCCGAAAATGCGGAAGCTTATGGAAACGAGTTCTGACAGCTTTCCCACCACATTCAGGGGAAACATCCCGATTCCCATTATCCCGCCCGGACTGAAGTATTCCTTGAGATACTCGAAGAGTCCCCGGAACCGGATGCCGGAACCATGCCCGAGCACCACCACGAAGATGACGGCGAGGGTGACGGGAAAGGTGAGATCGGTCGTCGGCTCCTCCAGCCTGGGAAGCTGGAAGCCAGGGTTGTGGACACCGTCCCCGTTCATGTCTATGAAGGGTTCGCCGGGATCGTACAGGCCGTTCCTGTTGTAGTCGTGAAAAAATTCACCCCCGAAATGATGGCTTTCCACCGGGAACAGGCTGAGCATATTGCCTGCCCAGACAAAAAGGAAAAGAGTGCCGATAAACGGGAGGAATTTCGGCCCCCGCGTGGGACCTATCGTCTGCTTCACCAGTCCGAGAAGCATGTCCACCAGCATTTCAATCACCACCTGACCCCGGCGCGGCCGTTCGCGGGAAAGGTTTATGGTGAGAAGGCACACCAGGAGATAGACAGCCACGGCCGCCAAGGCCGAGTGGATGACGGTGGCGTGGTTGAATTGGATGCCAAGAAATTCCAGCGGCGGGGGATTGTCAAGGCCCGCCCAGGCGGATTCTCCGCACAGGACGTGAAAAAAGAGAATGACGGCAATCGGCGCCGCCGCCCTGGCGCGCGTCCCGGCTTTCATTCCGAAACGCCCTCTACCCCATCATCCTTCACCGGAGCCCTCCCCCGGGCGAAAGGATCGGGGCGAAACCAGGTATCGGCCAGCAGGATCAGGCGGGGGAGGAAAACTCCGGCGGCCATCGCCCAGATATTGGCGCCAATCCACAGGCCAGCCGCAGCCATCGAACCGAAAAGGACAAGCGAGAGGAACATAATCCGCAGTTGTGACCGACCTGGCCCGGCGGCGCCGGAAGCGACGGCAAGGATCGGGCGGATGTCAAGGACGGCGAACTTGAAAATCTGGGTTCCTGCTCCCAGGGCGAAACCGACTGTCCAGGCATGACCGGGGCGAAAGAGGATGGCGAGGGCAGCAGCAACAACCAGAGCGACCACCGCCATAAGAACCGCCATGTGCTGATGATACCGCAGAAACTCCCGCATCGATTCCGGCGCAGTCATGCGCTATCCCTTCCCGCTCCTTTCCTGCCCGGAGAAAGGCATTCGACAACTCCAAGGTTATCCAAAACGTTTTCGTTTTGCAATATGCAACCGCGACATTCCTTGCCGCGAAGGGGTTCGGTAAGAATTTTGCGGGCCGGAACCGGTACCGGACAGATATAGGTAATCCGTAAAGTTTCAAACTTTGATTAAGACTTCACGGAACGCTCCCGGTTCATCCGACAACCGCCTCCGGGGGAAGTGGATTCCCCTTCGGCACCGGAGGCCGATTCCGAAGCAGGCGGACTTCGCCATCCACAGGTTCAGTCTTTACGGGACACTATGGCCAGTGGCGTGAAAATGCCTTCACCGCAGCAGGGGCCGGATACTGTCCGAAAAAGCCTTAAGAATGAGCCAGCAGGAAGTGGCACCGGCGTCGAGGACGCCGACGGAACGCTTGCCGAGGCGACTGGCGCGTCCGATCTTCGCTTCCATGTCCTTGGTCGATTCCCAGCCGGCCTTCGCCGCCTTTTCCATGGCATCAAGGCAGGCCGGAAAGTCGGCGCCGCCAGCCAGGGACTTTTCGAAGGCTTCGGTTCCGGGGATCAGGGTGTCCAGCATGGTCTTGTCGCCTACCCTGGCCTCTCCAAGAGACTCCACGCCGGAGACGGCGGCGCGGAGCATGGCGGCGAAAACGGCGGCGTCAATGGCGTCCCGCCCGGCCATGGCCTTGGACATCTCCCGGAAAAACGTCCCGTATATTGGCCCCATCGAACCGCCGATCTCGGTCAGGAGAACCCGGCCGAGGGCCTTGAGCGCCTGGCCGAGATCGCCCGAGGCCGGATCAAACCCTTCCTTGAAAAGGGTGAAGCCCTTGTTCATGTTCACGCCGTGATCGCCGTCGCCGATGGCGCCGTCGATTTCGCTCAAATACTCCTTGTTCTTTCGGATTGCCGCGACCAGGGCTTCCGCCGCCGCAACCCCGTCCTTGTTGGAAAATGCGGACATTTCCTCTCCGTTCCAGCGCTTTTCACCTGTTCAGAACTGGGTCAGCCCCATGCAATCGCATTCGTAATCCACCAGTTCCCGCAATTCCTGATCAAGTTTCATCACCGACAGGGTGGCGCCCATCATTTCCAGGGAAGTGAAATAGTTGCCCACATAGGCACGGTGGATGGCTATGCCCTTTCCCCGAATCAGTTCCTCGATCTTGTTGTAAAGGATATACAATTCCATGACCGGCGTGGCGCCGAGTCCAGACACCAGCGTCACCACTTCGTTGCCGGCGTTGAACGGGAGATCGGGCAAGATCGCCTCGACCATCAACCTCGCCACCTCGTCCGCCGGCTTCAAATCCGACACCTCGATACCAGGCTCGCCGTGATGACCGATCCCCAGTTCCATCTTTCCGGGGACGATTTGGAAATTGGGCTTGCCGACCTCGGGAATGGTGCAGGGCGTGAGTCCGACGCCGATGGAACGGGTATTGTCGATGGCCTTTTGGGAGGCTGCGATTACCGCCTCGAGATCCCCTCCCCCGGCAGCCCTGGCGCCGCCGGCTTTCCACATCAGGATTTCGCCCGCCACGCCGCGGCGTTTGCCCGGCTGGTCCTTCGGGGCGGAAGGGACATCGTCGTTAGCGACCACCGTCGACACCCTGATGCCGTCATCCCCGGCCAATTCCTTCGCCATCTTCACGTTCATGTTGTCGCCGGCGTAGTTGCCGTACAGGCAGGCGACCCCGGCTCCGCCGTCCGCCGCCTTGAAGGCGTCGTGGAACGATTTGGCCGTGGGCGAGGAAAATATCTCTCCGATGGCGACGGCGTCCACCATGTTCTTCCCCACATAACCGACAAAGGCCGGCTTGTGGCCGCTCCCGCCGCCGGTGACGATGCCCACCCGCCCTTTTTTCGGAGCGAATACGGATTTGACGACCCGGGGATTGGCTGTCGGTTCGACCAGATTCCGGTGCGCCTTCAGAAATCCCTTGAGCATGTCGTCCACAACCCTGGACGGGTCATTGACAAATCTTTGCATTTTCTCTCCTTGGAAGCCACGCCGGGAAGAATTACAGAAACCTTTCCGGAAGCGGCGCCCTCGCCGGAAAACTTGCAACCGCTCGCAAACCGTCAAGGCACGCGTGGCGTCCGATCCCGCCCGCCAGCACTTTTCAGCATGTCTTCCCCAGCGTTTTATTGAATGGTGTAGGCGCCATCGATAACCAGATTGGAGCCGGTCACCAGATTGGCGGCGTCGCTGGCCAAGTAGACGGCGGCGGCGGCCACCTCCTCGGGATAGCCGAAGCGCCCGGCCGGTATCTTCTTCTTCATGGCCTCGCCCGCTTCGCCGGCCCAAGCCTTCTTGCCGAGCTCGGTGAGGATGACGGTGGGTGAAATGGCATTGACCTGGATATTGTGTTTGGCCCATTCGCAGGCCAGCACCTTGGTAAGGGCGATGACGCCGGCCTTGGAACTGTTGTAGGCGGCATGCCGATCCAGGGCGATGATTCCTCCTTGCGACGCCATGTTGACGATCTTGCCGCCGCCGGCCTTGATCATCTCCCTCCCCGCCGCCTGCGACATGAAAAACAGGGCGCTCAGGTTGAGGGTTATGGTCCGGTTCCAGAAATCGGCCGAAAGGGTTTCGGCCTTGTCCAGAAGAGCCACCCCGGCGCAATTGACCAGGATGTCGAGCTTTCCCAATTGGGCGACGGCCCCGGAAACGACGCGCTCCACCACTTTGTTGTCGGTGATGTCGCCGATCAGCGCCACTCCCTTGCGGCCATAATCGCAAATCTGCTTCGCTGTCGCCTCGGCGGCGTCCTTGTTCATGTCCGCCGCCGCAACGTCCGCCCCCTTCCGGGCGAACATCAAGGCGATGGCCTGGCCAATCCCGGCTCCCGCGCCCGTGACGAGGGCGGTTTTTCCCGACAATGAAAAATTTTCGTCAAATCCCTTGAATTCCATGGAGAATCTCCTGCCCGAAAAGGCCCGCGCACGGCTTCAATTCCCGCCAGTCGATCGCATCCCCGGGAAAATCCCGGTCCGTGGGCGGCGGCTTGGCCGGAAGCCGGACCGCCGCCCTGTCGGATCTCTTTTCCGGAAGATTCAGCGGGCGGTCAAATCCTGGCGCTTGGCCCATTGCTCGTCGGCGTTCCCGGCGGTGATGGGAGTCCAGGGCACGTCGTAGTTTTTCAGCTTGCCGCCTTCCCACTTCATGTCGGCATAGTCCTTCCAGCAGTCGGACATGGGCTGGTAGCCGCCGATGAGATAGCCGAGGGCGATATCGAGGGCGCCCTGGGCCTGGGAAATGGCGTCCTGGAGGATGGAAAGGCCCATTTCGCCGTTCTTGACCGCCTGGATGGCATCGGAAACCCCGTCGATGCCGGCGATGGCGAAATCCTTCGGGTTGAAGCCGGCCGCCTTGATGGCCTGGATGGCTCCCAGGGCCATTTCGTCATTCTGGCCGATGACGCCATTGATGGCGCCGGGATGGGCGGTCAGCCAGTTCTCCATCAGGGCCAGGGCCTCGGCCCGGGACCAGTTGGCAGTCCGCATCTCCAGCACCTTGACGTCCGGATGCTCGGCCAGGGCCTTGAGGTTGCCTTCGCGGCGCTCAATCTGGGCGGATTGCCCAATCGGCCCTTCGATGATGACGACATTGCCCTTGCCGCCGATCTTCTCGATCACCGCCTTGGCCTCCATGTAGCCGGAGACCACGTCGTTCGATCCGATGTAGGCGGTCAACAGGTCGGAATTGACCCTGGTATTGGAACCGATGACCGGGATGCCGGCCGCATGGGCGGTAGCCACGGCGGCGGCGCCGGCCTGGATGTCGATGGGCACGAACAGGATGGCGTCGTAGCCCTGCGACGACATGGTCTCGAACTGGCTTTGCTGCACCGAGGCGTCGTAGCGCCCGTCGAAGACGGTGACCTCGACCAGACCCTGCTTCACCGCCGGATGGCGCTCCAGGGCAGTCGCCCACAGTTTCATGTACTCGCCGCTCAAGCCGTAGGCGGCCCCGCCGATGCGGTACTTCTTCTGTCCGGCCCGCCCGATTTGACAGGCAAGCGCGAGGCACAACAACAACAACGCCGGCACCATGATTTTCCTCATGTCCAACCTCCTTTGCAAAACCGTTCTGCGGACGTCCCGGGGCGACGGACCGCCGGGACGGATCCGCCTGGATTATCTACCGATCACTGTCGGCCTGGAAGTAGTCAAGCATGACGGCGCCGACGATGATCAGACCCTTCACCACCTGCTGGTAATACGACGAAACGCTGAGGAGATCAAGTCCGTTGTTGATCACCCCGATGATGAGCACGCCCATCAGCGTCCCCAGGAGCGATCCCTTGCCGCCGGTCATGCTGGTACCGCCGATCACCACGGCGGCGATGGCGTCCAGTTCGTAGGCGACGCCGGCCTGGGGCAGGCCGGCGCTGGTCCGGGCGGTGAGCAGGATGCCGCCGAGGGCGCAGAGAAAGCCGCTGATCACATACACCATGAATATGACGAAGCCGACGTTTATGCCGGAGATGCGGGCGCTCCTGGCATTGCCGCCGACGGCGTACACGTACCGGCCGAACTTGGTGTAGTAGAGGACGATCCAGGCAACGAGAAAGGCGAGGAGGAAAACCACAACCGGTACGGGAAGAAACCAGTCGCCGTAAATGGACCAGCCACCCTGGCCAAACCACAGGTAGTCCCTGCTCAGATCGGTCACCGGCATGCCGTTGGTGTAAATGAAGGTGAGGCCGCGAGCGATGGAGAGCATGCCGAGGGTCATGATGAAAGGCGTCACCCGGATCCGGGAGATGACGAGACCGTTGACCGTTCCCAGGAGCACCCCGGCCAGGAGGCCGAGACCGATGGCTCCCAGGTGATGGATGGATGGCACATCCTTGTAAGCGGTCGAAACGAAGCTGGCCGCCACCACCCCGCCGAAGGCCAGAATGGAACCGACGGAAAGGTCGATGCCGCCGGTAAGGATGATGAAGGTCATGCCGATGGAAAGCAGGCCATTCACCGACACCTGCCGGAGAACATTGATCAGGTTCCTTTCCAGGAGGAAGTATGGGCTGGCGAAGGACAGCGCCATACAGATGACCCCCAAGGCGATGATGATGCGCAGTTCCCAGATGAACTGCGTGAAGCGCGCGAACCCTCCTGTTCCGTCAGAATCGCCCGCCATAAGCGTAATCCTTTCGCTGTCTGTTCCCCGAACAAGGCGACGACCGCGTCGTCAGGTAGCCATTTTCATCAGCAATTCCTCGCTCGCCTCGCTCTTCTTGACCTCGCCTGCCAGGCTGCCGTCCTTGAACACCAGGACGCGGTCGCTCATGCCCATGATTTCCGGCAGTTCCGAGGAGACGAGGATAATGCCGTTTCCCTTACCGGCGAAATCGGACATGAACTTGTAGATTTCGCGTTTCGCGCCGACGTCGATTCCGCGGGTGGGTTCGTCCATGAGCATGATCTCAGGCTTACTCAAGAGCCAGCGGCCCAGCACCACTTTTTGCTGATTGCCTCCAGAGAGATTTCGGACCAATTGCCGCTCGGACGGGGTCTTGATGCCGAAAAAATCGATGGCTTCCCGCACTTGCAGGGCTTCGCGCCGCCGCCGGACGAACGGCCCCTTATTGAACTTGCGGACGGAGGTGATGGAAGTGTTGTCCCGGACGGAGAGGATAAGGGCAAGGCCGGAGAGCTTGCGATCCTCGGTGACGAAGGCCAGGCCGTTCCGGATGGCGGCGTAAGGACTGTCGTGCGTGACGCGTTTTCCCTTGACGCGGATTTCGCCCCCGTCGGGGCGGGTCACCCCGAAGACGCTCTCAAGGAACTCGCTCCGACCCGCACCCACCAGTCCGTAGATACCCAGGATTTCGCCCTGTCGCAACTCGAGCGATATGGGATTGTGGCGGTTCCGCGAGAAGAGTTTGTCAACCGTGAGCAGGGGTTCGTTCCCGGGAACGTTTTCCTTGATGTACTGGCCTTCCAGCTTCCTGCTGATCATCAGGCTGACAAGAGTATCCTGATCCAGTTCCGACACCGTCTTGGTGCAGATATACTCCCCGTCGCGAAGAATGGTGATTTCGTCGGCGATCCGAAAAATTTCCTTCAGCCGATGGGATATGTAGAAGATACCTTTGCCCGCAGCCTTGAGCGAATCGATGATCTCGAAAAGAACGTCCGTCTCCCGCTCTCCCAGGGCGGACGTCGGCTCGTCCATGATCAGCACTTCGGAATTGTAGGACAGCGCCTTGGCGATTTCGACTAGTTGCACCTCCGCCACGCTCAGGGTTTTCATTTTGCGGGCGGGATCGAGCCTGATCCGGATGCGGTCAAGAATTTCCACGGCCAACCGGTTCAATTCGGAATAATTGACGAAAATTCCGGCGCGCATGGGCTCCCGGCCGAGAAAGATGTTTTCCGCCACTGTCATGTCCGGAATTGGCGTCAATTCCTGTTCGATAATGGCGATGCCGGCGTCCAGGGCCTGGCGGGGGGAGAGGAACCGCACCGGATTCCCCTTGAGATACATGTTGCCGGAATCGGCCGAGTAGACACCCATCAGGATTTTCATGAGGGTGGATTTGCCGGCCCCGTTCTCGCCGCAAATGGCATGGACGGTGCCGCGTCGCAATTGAATGGAAACGCCCTTGAGGGCATGAACGCCGTGAAAATGTTTTTCTGCCCCGTCCATGCCCAGGATGACGTCGGCGTTGGCGGTCATTGCCATGCGGCGTTCTCCTTTCGTATGCGGCGGACGGCTTTTTTCTGCGCAATCATGCATTCCCCTTCCAGCGTGTTCCTTTCGCAAACTTGCCGGGACTTGCCGACCGTAGACGGAATTTCCCGTACATGAACACCAGCCTCATGAATAAATCCCACCGCCATACGGCGTACGTTGAGACGCGCAAGAGGACAGTTCCCGGATGGTTTCACAGAACTTTTCGCTCTCCAGATATATCTGGTTCCTTTTTTTTGTCAAGAGCCTTTCACCAGAATCGATTTTTCGGATTTTGCCCCCTTCCCGCCGGCAGGATGTTAATGCGCTGCTCCGAGTAACGCGAGTAACGGATCTTTTCAGATGTGCCTCGGGGTGGATAGGCCCGTTGTTTTTTTGCCGATAAATCGCGAACCATTATGCGCCAATACCTTGACCCATCTTCTGGCAAGATGGGTTTTGAAGTTTCGGCATTGGGTTCCGACTACGTTGAACTGCTGGTCGAATAGACCGATAAAGCGCTCTCTATGCTGCCGATGTTTTTCAATAAGGCGGCGTTGCTTGGCGTATGACGGAATTTCTGGTTGCCGCGGGCGCGAGCGATAACCGGTATGCCTTGCTCAGCAAGTTTCCTCCGTTTCTCCTGCTTGGGCCAGTACCTGTTGTCCACCCTGAAAAATAGTCATGTACAATGAACTTTTCTCTATAACTGGAGTTTTGAAAATTTCCATTTCCGATTGATATTAAAAGAGATAGATTCATAAATTTCCGACGTACCGCTTGGATTTTCGCTTTGTCGAACCGAAAATCCCTTTTCCAAAATGAAAGTTTTATACGCATTTTGCCGTACCCAATAAAAAGGAACACGAAGCATCCATTTACTTCTGATGAAATATCAATTTAGACTGCTGGCGGCTTGAAATTGTGATTTTCGTCCGAGGATGAAATGTTTTCACACTTCCACTCCGCGACGAGTATACCCGTAGCGAAATATTTTTCGGTAGGAGTTGACAAAGGGGTTGACAAGGAGGGGGTGTATTTTGAGAATAGGAAGACATGAGTACTCTGGAACCGCGTCTGACCTCATCCCAACGGCAGGAACGTATCGCCTTGCATAAGCACGAGCGGACTGCACGCTTTGCCGACCGCCTGAAGACTATTCTCTGGCGGGATGCGGGACTTTCGTGCCAGGAAATAGCTCGTCTTCTTTTCCGGGACGAAGATACGGTGCGGCATTATGAGAGGGTTTTTCTTGAACGCGGTCTGGACGCCCTTTT
>JAITKH010000438.1 GCA_031278535.1 Planctomycetota bacterium
GTTCGCCGGAAGCGTCCTGTCCGGCTTCTGTTTCCCTGACACCGGACCGCTCTCCGGCACCGTCGTTTCGGCCAGGGGCACCATTCATTTCTGTTGGCATGCCGCCGCAATGTTCAGACTGATCCGGAATTGGCGACGCCGGCGCGGCCTGTTGCGCGAAAGCTGGGATATCCGGCTTGCGGCTTTTTTCGGATTCTCCATGCGACGCCTTCTCGATCATGCGCCCGGAAAACTTCTTTACCCTGGACAGCAGCTCACCGAATCGCTTTAGATTATCGTCTCTTTCACTGGACGGGCAACGGCGAGATCGCTCGAAATTGTCCTGTATTCGCGGACCCAACAATTGCAATTGGGCGCCTCCGAATTCCTCAAGCCCCAATCCGGCATCGACAATCTCCTTCCATTCCGCCAGAATCATATCCCGGAGATTTTTTAATTTGGCATCGTAAGTAGGATCGCATGAATTTTCCATACTCACCTCTTCTCCTGGCGTCACAGCGCGAGTTTGATTTCGGGAGGAGGGGGAGGCAGATCGTCGGGCGTGAAATCCACGGTCTGGCTCTGGCGGCTCACCGCCAGGGATACCCATTGCCAAAATTTCGTGAACGAATTGCTGTCCATGGTTTCCAACGAGATCACATCGGTGGCGAAGCGGCGAAGCGGCTCCGTTTTCGCCCTGGGGCCGGCTGCGCACCCGATGATATGGGCAAAACGATAGCTGCGCACCTTTTCGCACATATCCTCAAACAACCCGGTGTCGGACGGGGATCCGTCCGTCATGACCACCGCGAGCGGCAGCCAATCGCCTTTTTGATCGCCGGATGATTTGATCACTTCCAAATCGTAGCGTTTGCATAAAAGTTCAAGCGCTTCCCCCATATTGGTGGGAGATGACTCCGGCGGTGGAATCTCCGGAAGGACAAAACTCCCCAGTTCGGCCAGAGGGGAAAATATCCGGGCTTCGCGATCAAAAGTGATGATTGCAATATGCACGGTCTCCATGGCATAGGGGTCGCGACGCAGGCTGGACAGCAGGGATTGGAGACCGGAACGCACCGCCTCTATGGGTTCGCCGCGCATGGATCCAGACGTGTCCAACAGGATGTAGATCGGCAATTTTCGCATTTGACCGTCTTCCCCAGATTTGGCAGATTGTCACAACTTCGCCAAGGATATTTCCGGAGGCGGCGGAGGCAAGTCGCTCATGGATCCGGCTTCAGCCCCCGAGTCCGCTTTCTTGCTGTTGACCGATATGCTGGAAGACACAAATTTGAAAAAGGCCGCGATGGAATTTGAATCGGCCGTGTCCAGCCGAATTACATTTTCTCCGGCGATCCTCTGCAGCGTAGCGATATTGGCGTGGGCGCCGGCGGCGCAGGCTACCACCACGCCCCACTTCCCTGCCTTGAAAGCGGACACTCCATTGTCGATTTGATCGGTCGGCTCGCCGTCAGTCATGAGAAAGACCATAGGCTTCCAGTCCCCCTTCTGGTCGGGGGCGCTTTTCATCACTTCCCTGTCGACGCAGTCGACCAGCAACTCCAAAGCTCCGCCCAAAGCGGTCCCTCCCCCGGCGGACAATGCGGGGATTTGAAATTTAGCCACCTCGGTGAGAGGAATCAACTGCTTGGCGGCCGTGCTAAACGTAATGAGACTGACATACGCCTGTTCCAGCGCGTGCGGATCCTTTCTGAGGGCGGATTGCATGGTTTGGAGGCCGTTTTTGACCGCTTCTATCGGCTCTCCGGCCATGGATCCCGAAATGTCAATCAGCAAATAGACCGGCAATTTTCTCATTTTTCCCTTTCCCCGATTTTTACAAGAATGGAAGAATCTTCGGAATTACATCTTTATAGGTGGCGCCCTGAGCGGGTTCACCGATGGCGGCCATTTTCCATTCGCCGCCATGGCGATACACGCGGGCCATTATTTGGGCGGTGTTTTTGCCGCCGCCGCTGAGCGTATAGCTGGCGATTTCCTTGTTGGCCCTCGCGTCCACAAGGCGGCAGAAAGCATTTTGTATCTCGTTGAAAGTCTGCCCGCGGAAACTGGTAATGACAAAGACCAGCGAGGTCACATTGCCGGGTACGGCGGCGAGATCGACGTGTATCGTCTCGTCATCTCCCTCGCCTTCGCCGGTAAGGTTGTCGCCGGAATGGCGAATGCTGCCATCCTCGCTTGTGAGCTGGCGAAACCATACCGCATCAATCAATTTTTTTTCATCAAACATGATACAAGAAGCATCGAGATCAATATCGCCGCCGCTTTGACCTCCAAAAAGACTGGATAGAAACCCGCCGCCCTTCTTTTTTACCGCATCCCAGCCCAAGCCCATGAATACTTGGGTAAGCTGACTGTCTCCCTCTTTGGCCAAGGAAATCCTTTGTCCTTTCATCAGTGAAACAGCCATGTTCGTCTCCTTGTAAAATCACGGTTACGACTTCATGCGCCGCATTCCCGACGGAAACTCCGGATGCGTCCGGAGCCCGCCGCCAAAGGTACGGGAAATTCCCCTCTACTTCCTGAGAAACGCCACTCCCTCGGGCGGATCGAAATATTTGGCGACGACCCGCTCGTAGAAGTCGTAGTTGCGGTTGAACAGCTTCTTCCCCGCGTCGTCGGCCGAAAGCATGTACGTCTCGTAGACGCGCCGCCAGTTCGTGCGGTCGTTTTGCTCGTTGTAAATGAGGCCCTTTTCCCTGCCCTCCTTCGAGCGCTTGCGCCAGTCCCAGCGTACGGCCATGAAGGCGGCGACAATGGTGTCGGAAGTCATCAAGTCCATGCCGGCGGCGGCCTTCGAAGTGTCCCAGCGAAAATCGGAGAGAAGATAGGCGAGCTGTCGCTCCCGGATGCGCCGGCGGATGAAGACGGTCGGGATTGCCAACCGGCCGTCCTCGGGCTTGGCGCGAGGACCCCAGGAGTAGGCGAGCACTCCGGCCGATGGCAGAAGAACGATGGCCGGGCTGACGCGGAGATCCACCCGGGACGCCTTTTTTTTCGAAGGAACGATGGTTTCAAGGAAAACGGACGGATCCCGCCGCTCCAAATCGGCAAATTCGTACATAATCGATGGCCGATCATTGACGCCGTCCGTCCCCACCGCAAAGTTGTCCCGGATGACCAGCGGCATGAAGCGTTCCTTGAGGTTGGCGAGCAGCCGCCCGATCTTGTGCACCGCCTCGCATTCGCGGCGAATGAGAAATTCCGTCGTGGGCCGGGGAAGTTCGCCCGAGGCGAAACGCTCCTCCGTATCCCTTTTCGCCTCCTTGAAGCCGGCAAGGGTTTCTTCGGAGATTTTCCTGGCCAGATTGGAAAGCTTGGTGGCTTCGACTTTGAGAGACTGCCGCTGCATGCCAAATTCATTCTTGAGCTGTTTATAATTCTTCATGCCGGGCAGAAGCTTCGAAATCTTCTCGTCGATCGCCGATCCCTCTTCGTTCAGCTTCTCAATCCGCCCCGACAGGGAGGTGACCAATTCCTCCATGAGACCGGCCTGGTTGCGGGCGTTTATCAGCTTCCGGAGCGCCTTGTCGGCCTTCCAGTTTGGAGAATTGCGTTCGTTGATCTCCAGATTCTCGTCCATGGCCGGCGTACATTTTTCTTCAGCCACCGCCGCCAGATATTCCTCGGCGTACAATACATTGGTGACGCTCCGGCTCATTGCGAAGGGGTACACGATATCCTCCGCGCAGTCCCTGAGGACATGCTCCCGCACCTCCGGCTTCATCCACCAACTTTTGAACCCGACGGCGCCGTGGCGGAGAAAAGCCCGCACCGGCGTCGGCATATCCTTGATTTTGGGGAGGAAAACCAGGGCAAGTTCGGGATAGACGCGCCAGAATTCCTGGATCAGCGTCTTTTCCATGAAGGCGATTTCCTGAGCCAGCCAGGCACCGCGGGCGGCCAGTCGCTCCCCGATTTGGAGAAGTTCCCCGCGGCTCTCTGTCGGCAATTCCTCGTCCTCCTCGTCCTCCGCCCGTTTTTTCTTCTTTGGGGCGGCCGGATCGGGGAGCAAGGCGAGTTTCGCCCTGTTGTTCTGCCGATCAGCCTTGGTTTCTTCAAGCAAGGTCTCGAGGGCAAGGTGATAGGCGCCGCCGCCCATAAGGACGAGCGGATCCTGCCCCGCTTCCTGAAGGAACGGGACAAGCGGCTCGTCCCGCATGATCTGGAAGCAGGCGGAATAGGCTCCCGGCAGGGCCTCGCGGCCGGAACGGGAACAGAACTGCCATTGGGCAATCGCCAGCTGTTCGGCGTTGCGCATCGCCTTGGACGGCTTCGGGGGCGGCGTTTCCCCCTGCGCCCTGGCGGCGGCGATGCGATCCATCAAATCCTTCTGCTTGGCCAGGCGCTTCTCCATCATGCCGTCGGCCTGGCTGGGCGTTGGCATCTTGTCAAGTTCGCGGTCCTGTCTCGCCAGCTCGGACTTGACCGAATCGGGAAGACTTGGGTTTCTAGCAAGAATATCGGCCCGCCTCCGCCGCATCTCATCCAGGAAAGCGTATATCTGCAACCTGGTTTCGATGGCCTGGCGCATGGGCATACCGACGGGAACGGCGCCCAGTTTCCCTTCAGGAGGGGCGGGTTCCTCCGCGGCGGGAGCGGGAGCGGGAACGTCCTCCGTCTCCTGGACGAATTCCCCAATCAATCCGGCTTCGGCCGCCGCCTTTTCAATGGCGGAAATGCCGACATCCACCGGCTCCTCCGCCGCCTCGTCAATCAGGAAGGCCGCATCGCCGCCCTCCTCGCCGTCGTCCCGCAAATCGGCGAAACTGGGCAGTTCCGGCAGCGACGGCGGCAAACCGAGTTCGGGCATCTTGGGCGGCTCCAATTCCGGACCGGAAGACGGCACCGGCGGTTCCTCTGGAACGGGTGCGCCGCTTTCGGTCCATTTTGTATGGCCTTCGAGCGGCCTGTTTTCGGCGCGTACCGGTTCGGCTCCGCCGGATTGCTTGACGGCCCTTTCCGTGGCCGGCTTCTTTTCGCAGGCGGCGTCCGGGCCGGCACGATGCTCCCCGTCCCCGGATCGGAACACGGAGGTGTTCCGATCCCGGCGTACATTCGCGTCTTCCCCGATTGCGGTTGCGTCCCCGCCGGGCGGCATGTCCTCCCCTTCCGCCGCGCCCTCCCTGAACGTCAGGCTGAACTCGCCGATCTGGATGACGTCGCCGTGATACAGGCGCACGGGTTTGGAAATGCGTTTGCCGTTCAGGAAGGTCCCGTTGGCGGAATTCATGTCCATCAGGCCGTATTCGCCGTCCCGGCCGATGATGATTGCGTGGCGGCGGCTTACCTCCAGCGAGCGCAGGGGAATGTCGCAGGCCTCGAACCGGCCGAGAAACAGCGGCTTGCTTTCCAGAATCTCCACCGACCGCGGCCCGTCCCCGTTCGTTTTCGCCAGTTCGACTGTCGCCATGGCTATTGCAAGCCTTTCTCTCTCCGGCGCCGGCTCCCGGCCAGCCGACATCGCGTCTCTGAATTTCAAAGTAATAATCCACGGACAGAGTCCGTGGCTTTGAATGGCCCCCTCCAGGGGGGCGTTTCTCGCAACACGGGAAAGCCCCTTCAGGGCCACTCTCAATTGTTTTCCGGGAAATCAAAGCCTCCTTGGCCAGGCTGAAGTTTTTCCTGCTCCCGGATGGAATGACGTATCGACTCTTCGTTCAAGCCAGCGGTGCTGACACAATAACCCGTTGCCCAGAAATGCGGGCCGGTGAGCTTTTTATGACCCAAAGCGCCTCGATGAATTCGAACGGCGCTTTTACCCTTAATGAAGCCCACAACCTGCGCAACACTGAACGTTGGAGGGATACTGACACACATGTGCACATGACCCGGCATGACATGCCCCTCCAATACAACTACTCCTTTTTGATTGCATACGTCCCGTAATATTGGCCCAATTTCTCGGCGAACACGGTCATACAAAATCTTTTTTCGGTACTTCAGAATGAAAACCATGTGGTATTTGCAATCCCATCTTACATGCGATGAACTTTGCCAATCGTCCATAGGCTCTCCTCCATCCTGCAAAGGGACTTTCCCGGAGGTAGAGCCTATTTTTTTCGCCGGAACGGTCGAACCTATCAAGGTCACACGGCCAGAGGCCGTGGTTTAACGAACTTCAATTATAATTTTTCAGCCTGGAAGACAACAAAAAAAGAATTCCTTCGGTGAAACAAAGCGGGGATTCGGGAGAAAACGGAAAAGCGGCGGGGAGGAAATGCGGAGACGGCGAAACGACACGCCGCGCCGGCGGCAAGGGGCCAGGCGCGGCGCTTTTACCCATTCCATGGGGAGGCGTCACCTCCCGATGGCGGCCTTCGCCCTGTCCACGATCGCGCGAAAAGCCTCTGGATCGTGGATGGCGAGTTCCGACAGGGTTTTTCTGTCCAATTCCACCCCGGCCTTGTCCAATCCCTCAATGAACCGGCTGTAAGAAAGTTCGAGCCTTCGGACGGCAGCGGAGATGCGGGTGATCCAGAGACGCCTGAAATCCCCTTTGCGCTTGCGCCGATCATGGGTGGCGTATACCTCCGCCCGAATGACGGCTCCCTGGGCGATGCGCCGAAGCTTGCTCCGTCCGCCGACAAAACCCTTGGCCTTCTTCATGGCCGCCTTGCGCTTTTTGTGTTGGGCAACTCCTGTAGTCGATCGTGACATGTTCCGCTCCTATCGTGGCTGCGAATGAAAGAATGCTCCGGGGGCCCCCGCTTCAGACCAATCCAAGGCCGAGGCGTATCTGCTTCACCGCCGCGCCCTCCAGGGGCCGGATTTTCGACAGGCGGCGTTTCTGCGCCGGACTCTTGACCGATCGCTTATGGCGGCCGCCCGCGCCCTTGGCCATGACTTTTCCGGTACGGGTTACCCTGACCCGCTTGACCAGGCTTTTGTTCGGCTTCTGTTTCGGCATTTCAGATCCTTTCCTCTCCGCAATCCGGACGCGCCCGCCGGCGTCAATCCTCCGAATCGGCTTCGTCGTCCGTTTCTTCGTCTTCCGGCGTCTCCACGACATTCTTGGGAATGATGCGGGTGATATGCTCCAAATCCCGCTCGGCCTTTTCCTCCGCGGCCAGCCGTTCGGCTTCGGCCTGTTTCCTGACTTCCTCCTTTTCGCGGGCGGCCAGGATTTGTTTCAGGTTGGGAAGCGGCGCCAGGCCCATCCCCATTTTTTTCCCATCCTTCCGAGGATGGCTCTCCATCTTCGCCACGTCGGCCAAGGGCTTGGCGAATTGCTCCAGAAGCAGCCGTTCGCCGAGATCGGCGTGCGAATGCTCCCGCGCCCGGAACATCAGGGTGAACAGCACCCGGTGGCCGGCCTCGATAAACTGGCGGGCCTTGTCGCGCTTGATGCCGATGTCATGCGGTTCGATGCGGAAGGATTTTATCCGCAACTGTTTCAATTCCGACGCCTGGTGCTTGCGCTTCTGTTCGTGATCGCGCTTGGCCTGCTGGTATTTGTATTTTCCATAGTCCATGATGCGGCAGACCGGAGGCCGGGCGGTCGGGGAAATCTCCACCAGATCCAGTTCCGTCTCCCTGGCCTTGTCCATGGCCGTCTTCAAAGGAACCACTCCGATTGGCTCGCCCTCCTGGCCGATCAAACGAACTTCGTCGCACCGAATCTGTTCGTTCAGCCTCAGTTCCTTTTTGCCGGCGCTGCTGGTCATTTAGCCCCCTCTTCCATCAGGACCGCCCCCCGTCCCGGGCGGCTGGCGGCAGACGCCGCTCGCGCACCTCGGCGGAAAGCTCGGCCGCCAGTTCATCAATCCCACGACTTCCCAAATCGCCCAGGGGACGGCGCCGGACCGCCACCGTGCCGCCGGATCGTTCCTTTTCGCCGACCACCAGGAGATACGGCGTCCTGGCCAGTTCCCCTTCCCGGATCTTGGCGCCAATCTTGTCGCCGCGATCGTCGATGTCCGCCCTGAGGCCGGCCTGGAGAAGCCTGTCCAGGATCTCGCGTCCGTACGGGGCGGCAGCGTCGGTGACGGTGAGCACCCGGGCCTGGATTGGCGCCAGCCACAGCGGAAAATCGCCGGCGAAATGCTCCAGAAGGCCGCCGATGAAACGCTCCATGGATCCGAGAACGGTGCGGTGGATCATCACCGTCTTGTGGCGGGCGTTGTCGGAACCGACATATTCGACGTTGAACCGCTCCGGCAGGTTGAAGTCGAGCTGGGTTGTCGGCCCCTGCCATTCGCGGCCCAGGGCATCCACCAGTTTGACGTCGATCTTCGGGCCGTAAAAGACACCGCCGCCTTCATCCACGTCGTAGGGCATGGAGCGGCGTTCAAGAACGGCCTTCAGGGCGGAAGTGGCGGCACTCCATTGCTCCTCCGTTCCAATGGACTTGGGCGGCCGGGTGGCGAGGAAAGCCTTGTACCGGTAGCCGAAGGTCCGCATCATATGTTCCATCAAATCCAGAACGCCGTTGATTTCGTTCTCCACCTGATCCGGAGTGCAGAAGATGTGCGAATCGTCCTGGGTGAAGCCTCGCACCCGAAGCATCCCGTGCAGGGTTCCAGAAGGCTCGTAGCGATAAACGGTCCCCAGTTCGCACCAGCGGAAGGGAAGCTCCCGGTAACTGTGAACGCCCGATTTGTACACAAGGATATGGCCCGGGCAGTTCATCGGCTTCACCCGGTAAGGGCTGCCGTCAATGTCCATGGGACTGTACATCATGTCGGCGTAGTTTTGCAAATGGCCGGATTGCCGGTAAATTTCCTCCGAGGCAATATGGGGGGTGTAGAGAAGGCGATATCCCCGTTTCAGATGTTCCTCCCGCCAGAACGTCTCGACTTCATGCCGGATGATCGCGCCGTTCGGATGCCAGAGGACAAGGCCGGGACCGATCTCCGGCTGGGTGGAAAAGATGTCCATCTGCCGGCCGATGGTCCGGTGATCCCGGCGTTTCGCCTCCTCGATCCGCTTGAGGTGCTCTTCCAATCCTTCCCGGGTCGGGAAAGCGGTGCCGTAAATCCGGGTCAACTGCTTCTGGCTGGCGTCGCCGTGCCAATATGCCCCGGCCAGGTTCATGACCTTGACAAAGCCGATCCGGCCGGCGGAAGGGACATGGGGACCCCGGCAGAGATCGGAAAACTCCCCCTGCTCGTAAAAACTGATGACGTCTCCGGAGGCGCGGGCGATATTGTCCAGCTTGTAGGGGTCGCCGGCGTATTTCGCCTCCGCTTCGGCGCGGGTGAGTTCGCGCCTGACGAAAGGCCGGTTGGCCTTGATAATCCGCCGCATGGCCTTTTCGATTTTCGGCAAGTCTTCTGCGCTGATGGGCGCGGGCGGATCGACGTCATAATAAAATCCGTCCTCGACCGCCGGGCCATAGGCAAACCTGGTTCCGGGAAACAACTGAAGAATGGCTTCGGCCATGACATGGGAAGCCGAGTGGCGGATGATTTCCAACCCCTCTGGATCGCCCGGGAAAACGAAGGAGACGGTGGCATCCCGATCAATCAGTGCCGCAAGATCGCGCATTTTGCCGTCCACCCGGGCAGTCAGGGCGGTTTTTGCCCATTCCCTGGACGCTTCGGCCGCGATTTTCGCGAGGGTCGCGGATTGGGAGAAAACGAGTTCCCTGCCT
>JAITKH010000028.1 GCA_031278535.1 Planctomycetota bacterium
GAAATGGAACGGTCTATCGCACATGATATCATCAGATTACGGAATCGCCCGGCAAATGTCAACTCCTGGCGGAAAAAATATCGCGCCATGAGAAAATTCAAGAGATGTGAACGGGTACAGGACATGAGACTATAAGGCGTTGGGGAAAACTCCTGCGGGAAGCGGGTGTATATCCCATTGAAATTTGCGGACGATACGCCAGTGCCGTGCCGAGCTTGCGGTTTTTGTTTTGGCGATTAATGGAATCGCGGTATAATTATTGTTTTTGCATTCCAATTCTTCGGTACCGGTACGGAACGGAAAAAATGCGGATCAAGTCCAAGCTGATTATAGGATTCCTGCTGACGGCGATTTTCACCGCCGTCACGAATTCCTTCGGCATCGTTGGACTGTCCAAGCTGGGCGCCGATACGGAAACATTGCAGGTACAACTTGAAAACACCGGCAGCATCGGCCGCTTGGGCGTCACCCTGCAGCGAATACGGATCGCTTTCCGCACAGCCATCATCGTCATGCCCGACAGGGATCGCCTGAACGCCCAAATTGCCGAAATCGAAAAAAATGAGGCAATCTTGAAAGAAAACCTGCATATTCTTTGGGAAGCCATCGATGGGACGGGAGACGCGACCCAGGCGGAGCGAATGCGGAACGCGCTCGAGCATTTTTACGCGGAACTGGACGATGAAAAGCAGGCGCTTCAAGGCGGCAACCGGATGACAGCCGTGACCTTCCTGTATGCGGAATTGTACGCCGACGCCAGCAACCCGATGACTGTCCTCCAAAAGGAACTGGATATTTTGAGCGGGGATATCGACGCCCGATCCGCACGATTGAAAAACGAGGACAAGTACAGGGCCGCCTGGTTTGTCACGGCGCTCGTCCTGCTGTCGGTGGCGGCCATCACCATCGCCGTGGTCATCGGGCTGTATCTTGCCGTGGACATATCGGCCCCCATCGTTACGATGACGAGCCTCCTGAAGCATGTGGGGGAAACTGGCGATTTGAAATTCGCCAGGGAGGAGTGGGTGCGGACCCGGGAACTCATGGCGTACGGCGACGAGGTATCGGAAGCGCTGGCGGCTTTTGTGAAAATGCTCGATCAGTTCGCCTATTACGGGCAATCGCTCGAAAGTGTCGCGAACGGCAACCTCGACATTGGCGTGACCGCTCTCGGGAAGAGCGACACCATGGGAGTCTCCCTTGCCACCATGGTGGGGAGACTTCGCCAATCCGTCGCCGAGATCAAAATGGCGCGCCAAACGGCTGAGGAGGCGAACCGGATAAAAAGCGAATTCATCTCCAACGTCAGCCACGAGATCAGAACTCCGCTCAACGCCATCCTGGGCCTGACCGAGTTGGAACTGCAAAAGGATCTGCCAAGCGAAACGAGCGGGAATCTGAACAAAATCCACACATCAGGAATGATTTTGCTCAGGCTCATCAACGATATTCTCGACATGTCAAAAATAGAGGCCGACAAGTTTGAACTGGTCGAGGATGACTACGATTTTCCGGATATGCTGGGCGAGGAAATCAACGTGAACGTTGCGCGTATCGGCTCGAAGTCGATTTCATTCGACATTGCGGTGGACGAGAATACGCCGAGGCGGTTCCGGGGAGACGAGACGCGGGTCAAGCAGATATTGAACAATCTTCTTTCGAACGCCTTCAAGTTCACGGAAAAGGGAACGGTCTGGTTGCGGGTCGCTTGCGAGCGGCGAAACGGCGAGGCATGGATCGTCTTTGTCGTCAGCGACACCGGATGCGGAATACGCGAAGAGGATATGGTCAAGCTCTTCCAGAAATACACCCAGGTGGAGACCGGAACGAATCGCCAGGTTGGCGGTACCGGTCTGGGATTGTCTATCTGCAAAAGCCTGGCGGAAATGATGGGCGGCACGATAAGCGCGGAGAGCGAATACGGCAAGGGGTCGAGCTTTACGGTCAAAATCCTCCAGAGAATAGTCGACGCGACTCCCATCGGTGCCGATGCGGCCAGACGTCTGCGGTATTTTCAATTGGCAACCCCATACAGGAAACAGACTGACACCGCTTTTTCGCCCATGCCAGAGGGCAAGGTACTGGTAGTTGACGATGTTCAGACCAATTTGGACGTTGCGAAAGGGTTGATTGAGCGCTACGGTTTGACGGTGCATGCCGTGACCAGCGGCAAAAAGGCGATCGAGATCATCCGTGACGGCGTGGATCGCTACGACATCATCTTTATGGATCACATGATGCCGGAGATGGACGGACTGGAGGCTATCCGGATTATCCGCAAGGAAATCGGCACGGAATACGCGAAGACGATCCCGATTGTCATGCTGACGGCGAATGTGGTTTCCGGCCGCAGGGAAATGTTCATCATGGAGGGCGCGGACGACGTGCTCGCCAAGCCGATTGACATTCTCCTGCTGGATTCCCTGTTGCGGACATGGTTGCCAAAGGGAAAGCGGGAGGTGGAAATGGAAAAGAGGAAAGCCGGAAAGGATGAACCGCATCCGGCGATACCCGGTGTCGATATCCGGATGGGGATTGGCAATGCCTCCGGTTCCGTCTCGTTATACCGAAAACTGCTCCAGACCTTTTGCAGCGACGTGGAGGATAGGATAGGGGAAATCGAAAGAGCGGTGGAAACGGAGGATACCAGAAGCTATACCACTCTCGTCCACGGACTGAAAGGCGCCGCGCGGGTTATTGCCGCGACCGAATTTTCCGTTCTGGCGGAAAGGATGCAACGGGCCGGAGAAGACGGGGATATGGAGACGATACGCGAAGGGACGGGTGCGCTGCTGTCGAGTCTCGCCGAATTGACAGAGAATATCAGAAACGCCGTGAAGTGACTGGCGAAAGGGGAAGGGAATCTAGTGGTCTGTAAAGTCTAAATCCTTACAAATTCTGAAATCCGTTTGTTCCGGGATTGACCTCTGATGCCGGAGGGGGATTCACTTCCCCGTAGGCAGAAACCGGATGAACCGGGGGCTCTCCCCGTAAAGTCTCAATCAAAGACTGAGACTTTACGGAACACTAGAGACGATTGATCCCCCGCCAGTATCACGCACTGCCTGGGCAGGGATGCGTCGGACAAGAATCCGGCTGCTTGAAAAGTTCAACAGGGATGGCGGCTCCAATGTCGGCATGCGGCTTCAACGCCGATCCGGCTATCGCCATGTACGAAAGAGAGAATGGACCATGCGCGTGACCTTGCTCAAGAGCAAGTTGCATCGGGCCGTAGTTACGGGCGCCAGCCTCGACTACGCCGGAAGCATATCCCTCCCGTCCGATCTTATCAAGCGGGCCGGCCTGCTTGAATACGAGAAAGTTTTGGTGGCCAATGTTGCCAGCGGCGCCCGTTTCGAAACCTATGTCATTTCCGGCTGTGACGGAGAGGTGACGCTGAACGGCGCCGCGGCCCGGTTGGGTCAGGCCGGCGACCGCCTTATCGTTATGGCCTGGGCGGAATTCGATGAGGCGGAGGCTGCCTCTTTCCATCCGAAGGTGGTGCTGGTGGACGCAAACAACCGGGCCGGAGATTGACGCGACCGGTGAAAACGGGAGACCGCATGCTGCGAATCATTTATACAATTCCGATTGGAGACGGCCTGCCGATCTTCGGATACGGCCTTTTTCTTATGGTCGGGTTTGCGGCGGGCCTGATGCTGGCGAGCCGCCGGGCAGAAAAGGCCGGTATTTCCCGCGATGCCGCTTTGGACATCGGTTTGATTGCCGTTCTGGCGGGAGTACTAGGCGCCAGGGCAGCATTTTTGGCGTTCGACTATGAACCGCAGGAAAACAGCCTGGCGGAATGGCTGGCGGTCTGGCAAGGCGGACTGACTTTCCAGGGAGGACTGTTGCTCGCCATGCCGGCCGTTTACCTTTATGTCCGGAAAAAGAGGCTGTCTTTCGCAACCGTTCTTGACGTGTTCGCTCCCGCCATTGCCCTGGGCGTTGGCTTCGGCCGGCTGGGCTGCCTGA
>JAITKH010000190.1 GCA_031278535.1 Planctomycetota bacterium
GCAACTCGGCCACCTTGTCGCCCATCTCCATTACCTGGCTGGCATGGACAAGCTCCAAGCGCCGCGAGAGGCCTATTCCTTCGTCGATCATGGCGTGGGTAACGTGATCCTTGTCGCCCACCATGACCACGACAGACTCCCGATCCCCGTCCAGGAACATTTTCACGCCCTTGACGATGGGGCCGGGGCCGTTGTCGTTGCCCATGGCATCAATGGCGAGGCGCACGCTCAGCCGCCGATCTTGAATTTCTCGATGTTGCGGTAAAAGCCGCAGTTGTCGCAGACCCGGTGCGGCGGCTTTTCCTGGTTGCATCGGGGGCAGACGGAGAAACCGGCCGGTTCCAAGGCGCTGTGGGCCCGGCGCGAGCGCTGCTTCTGCTTTGAAGTCTTGTGGCGGGGAACTGCCATAGCGTACTCCTGTTGCGCATTATCGCCGCGATCAGCGAAAAACCGCCAGCGGCGTCAAACGATTCGGCGGCAGAGCAAGAAGCCATCCAGCGTCGCATTGCCGAAAAAAACAAAAAGTATCGCCGCCGCCGATTCGTTGTCAAGCGAAATGTCCTTTCCGGATCATTCCGGGAAAATCTCCACGCGCGCCTTCCGGCGCAAACGCCGCAGCCACTCGTTCATGGCATTTTCCGCCGATTCCGCCTCCAGGCGACTGCGGATGTCGCCCTCAACCTCGGCGAAGGGGGCAATGCCGGCCGGCCGCTCGTCCGCCACCTTGCAGAAAACGGCAAGTCCTTCCAGGAATGCCGGGCCGAATACCGCGCCCCGGCGAAGATCGCCGCCGGCGGCGAGCAAGCCGGAAGCATAGGCCGCCTCCGGCAGCAAAGGCGGTCCGCCGGCGGCAGGATCGTCAGGGAATTCGCCCCGTTCGGCTTTGAGCCGGGCGAAAGGAATGCCTTGTTCCAATGCCGCAGCGATTTCACCGGCGATAGCCCGCATCTCCCGGCGATCCGCCCGGTCGGAACGATCCTCGAAGATGGCGAGTTGCGCCAGGGCGAGGAGGCGGGGCCGTCGGAAAAGCTCCCGGTGCGACTGGTAATATTCACGCACCTCCCGGGGAGACACGGCGCCCGGCCGGCTGGCGAAACGCCGTCGCATGGTGGCCATCGCCACGTCGCGTCCAGCCTCGCGGCGATAATCAATTCCGCTTTCGGGAGGGAATATCCGCTCAAGTTCCGCCTCGCGCCGCCGCACTTCCGCCGGATCCGGGAGAAAACCTAGGGCGGCCGCCTCGCGTACCGCCAGTTCCCGATCGATAAGACGTTCCATGACCTCTCGGCGCAAGCCGGTTTCGATCGCCGCCAAACGCTCCCCGTCTTCGGCTTTTTCCCGCAAGCGCCGGATGGCCGGACCGGCTATTCGATCCACTTCGTGCCGGTATATGGCGGTGCCGTCCACCCGGCAGGCCACAGCCACGGAAACATCGGCTTCCTTGCCGCCGCCGGCCAGCCCCGGCCCGGGGAAAGTTCCGGCGAAAAGCTCCGCCGTAACGGCGGGAACGTCGACAGCCTTTGCCTCCCGCGAATCCGGACGGGAGGATTCGGCCGGTGGCGGTTGGGGGACGGGAACAACGCCCGGGGGTATGGGCAAAAAGCCGCCGTCCAGCGGAAGCGGAACCGGCGTAATGGGACCGTCCGGGCGCTCCGGCGAACGGGACAGCCGCTTTTTTCCGGAACCGGGCGGAAACCCGGGAACATAGCCAAGGCCGTGGACGGCCGGGCCGGAGGGAAAGGCGTCGGGCGACAACGGCTGGCGGGTATGGCAATTGGAACACTCCACCACGTCGTTCGAGGCGCGGCCTCCCGGATCCAGAGGCAATTGACAAAGACGGCAGAGTTGATACGCCTGGATCAGGAGATGCTCGTCGGCCAGGCGCGGCTGTTCGCGCCCGCAGTCGGGACAGCGGATGAGGACGCCCGGATATTCCCGGGTGACCAGGAGTGCGGCGCCGCAGTCCAGGCAGAATTGAATCCGCCTGAGAACGACGCGCCCGGCATCGGGATCAAATCCGGCCGCGCCGGCGGCAAGCGCAGCGGCAAGCGCGGGAATCAGGAACGGGACAAAGGCCTTGAGCCGGGCGGACATGCTCATAATAGATAATGATGATACGGAAAAGGAGGGATGTCTGGCAACAGACTTTCTCCGGGATTGTCAAAAAAATGAAAAAGCGACTATACTCGACCAAAACGGTTGGGAGCATCCTGAAGACGGGAAAGGGCGTAGCGTGCATCCAAAGGGCAAGAACATCTGGATAACCGGAGCGTCGTCCGGCCTTGGCCGGGCCCTCGCCCTGGAACTGGCGGCGCGCGGCGCCGCCCTTCTCCTTTCCGCCCGGCGGCGGGAGCATTTGGAAGATACCGCCCGCCTTTGCCGGGATCGGGGCGGGCGGGCGGAAATACTGGCACTTGATCTGGCCCAAACGGAAAGCCTTGCCGCCGCCGCCGCCGTGGCGGAGAAGCGCCTTTCCGGCATCCACATGCTGGTGAACGCCGGCGGAATCGGACAGCGGGGATCGGCCCTGGAAACCGGCCTTCCCGTGGCTAGACGCATATTCGACATTGATTTTTGGGCTCCGGTGGAATTGACCCGGGCTGTTCTTCCCGCCATGATTCGGAGAAACTCGGGGCAAATCGTGGTGGTGACCAGCGTGCAAGGGAAATTCGGCATGGCGCACCGATCCTGCTATGCTGCAGCCAAGCATGCCCTGCACGGATGGTTTGAGTCGCTCCGGGAAGAACTCTCGGGGACGAATGTGGAGACGACGCTCCTTGTTCCCGGATGGGCGCGGACGGAGATATCCCGCCACGCCCTCGAAGCGGACGGAAAACCACACGGAGCCGACGATCCCGGCCAGCTTGGCGGCCTTTCGCCGGAAGAATTCGCCGAACGCTCCCTTCCGGCCATCGCCAGAGGGAAGCCAGAACAATTGATCGGCGGCGTCGAATGCGCCGGCGTCTACCTGAACCGCCTGTCGCCCCGGCTGTTCAGGCTGGCGCTCCGTCTGCGGGAAAGAAAAACCGCCAAGAAGGCGGGGGCGGATAAAAGCGGCCATTCAGGGAACGCGCCGGCATAATTCGTTACCAGACTCTGAAAAATTGTCAGGCTTCACAGATCGAAAGCGCCTTTCTCAAGGTTTTTTGATTGGAAAATTGCGGAGAAACTGCTTGAAATTCAATACCCATGGATATGATCGTTACATTCCGGTCCCTTTGCTCGTGGCGGACTGTTGCAGATTTTGGTTGGCGCTGTCCGGTTCGGGATGCGCGGGAGGAATCGGCGCTTCGCAAAAATGGGATGCGTCCGCGTTCAGGAAAGTGCGGCGATCATGCCGGACAGCCTGTACAGAATACCGGTTGACAGAGAAATCATCGGAGTATATACCCTTGGGAACAGATACCAGGCAAGAACCATGCCTACAAAGGAATACGAAGCCAGGAGAGAGCGGCGGCGAAGGCGATCCTCCTCCCGCGCGGCAAAGGCAATCCATATTTCCGAGCCGTCCATCGGCGGCAGGGGCATCAGGTTGAAGACTAGGAGTACGGAGTTCAACAGGTATACGATGTTGCAAAGAGAGGCCAGGCCCCATGAGAACGAACCGCCGTTTCCCATATCCACGGGAAACATGCCCCGGTGCGTCGGGAAGCCGAAAAAGCCGGTGGCAAGGCCAATCAGCATGACCGTCCATGCGGCCAGGATCGGCGCCAGGTGGGACAAGGGGCCGGCCAGGGCCATGATCAGGGATCGCCCCGGGTACCGGGCCGCCCAGGCGGGATTGAAGGGAGCGCTGGCCCAGCCCCACATCCAGGCGCCGCCGTTGAGGAAAAAACTGAGGAACGGCATGACGATCATGCCGAATTTTTCGCGCCGGATGTGCGGTACGGGGTTCAGCGTGACCTGTCCGGCGGCATAGGCCGTGAAGTCGCCGCCCCGGGCCGCGGCCCAGGCGTGGGCCGCTTCGTGCAAGGATGTCGAAAACAGGAAGACGAGATACCAGACAAGCAGGTTGACGAGAATGGAATTGCTCATGCAGGCGCCCCTGACCACGACCAAACCGGGAGAAACATGAAAATATTTGAAGCCGCCGACCGGATTCCCCTGGCCGGCGAAAGGCCGGCCGCGACCCTCGGCGTTTTCGACGGCGTACATCGAGGACACCGGGCCATCATAGAGATTCTTTTGGCCGCCGCCAGAAAATTATCCATTCCCACCCTCGCCCTCACCTTCCATCCCCATCCCCGGGCCGCCCTGGGACTTTCCGTTCCCCCAGGCATCTGTTCCCTGAAGGCGCGGCTCCGCCTCCTGGAGGAGGCGGGGCTGGACGCGGTCTGGATCCTTCCCTTCTCCCGCGAGATGTCGCTGTTGTCCGGCCGCGAATTCGCCGCGGAATTCCTGTTTCATCGCCTCGCCGTCAGGGCGGTTGTCATGGGCGGGAACGCCGTCTTCGGCCGCGGGCGGGACGGAGACGCCCATTCCCTCGCCCTGTGGGCGGCCGGCCGGGACATTCTGGTGTCGGCCGTGCCGCCGCTCCCGATTCATGGCGCCATCATCAGCAGCACCGCCGTCAGGCTGGCGGTGCAAATG
>JAITKH010000264.1 GCA_031278535.1 Planctomycetota bacterium
CTGACGAATTCGGCGCCGGGGGTTCCCTTGATCGCGGCGGCCAAATCCGCCTGGTGGGCCAGATCGCGGGCGCGAATCCGGAAATTCTGGACGACGGACGAGGAAGATTCCTCGATCAGCTCCACCGCCTCGATTTCGCCCTCGGCCTGGAGGATGGAGGTCACCACCTTGCCGGCGGCGTTGTCTGATCGGGAAAACTTCACGGTGACGGTGATGGAAAATCCCGGGCTGCAATTTTTCTTCATGAGATGCCTTTCGCTTGCCGCCGGCGCGCCGGCCGAACGGATTCCCTTTTTCGGCAACCGCAACCTATCTCTTCTTTTCGGCCAGGATGGATTTGCTGTCGATCCCCAGTTCCCTGCCGATACTCTCGAACTCGGCGAGAACGGTGTCGTGAATCGGAATGCCGTCGGCCTCGATCCGCTTCGCCACCTCGGCTTCGATGTCTCCCTGGCAACAAATCCGGGTCTGGCCGGCCGCTTTCGGCGACTGGCGGATTTCGTCCATGTATTTCGAGAAGTGGTCCTCGATCGCCTTCCTGTCGCCGAAAATGCCGTAGTCGATAGCCTGGAACATGTGGCAGCACTTGTCGACGTTGGCCACCTCGCGGACATGGTTGCTGGTGTTGCCGCCGGAAAAGACGGCGGTCATCAACTCGACGATCATGGAGAAGGCATACCCCTTATGGCCGCTGGTTTCCATCCCGTAGCCGCCGAGGGGAAGGAGCCCGCCATCGGTCTTGTTTTTGCGGATGTCGAGGAAGACCTGGGGGTCGTTCGTAACCTTGCCGTCGGGATCGACCGCCCAGCCGTCCGGAAGCGGCTTCTTATTGCGGGCGTACACCTCGATTTTCCCGGCCGGGACGACGCTGGTGGAGACGTCGAAATGGAAGTACGTGGGGCTGGCCGGCATGGTGACGGCGATGGGATTGGTGCCGAGCATGGGGTGGCGGCCGAAAGTGGGCACGACCATGGCCTCGCTGTTCGTCATGCTGCAGCCGAAGAGCCCCTCCTTCGCCGCCATCATCGAATAATAGCCGCCGATGCCGAAGTGGTTGGAATTGCGGACGGTGACGATGCCGACGCCGGTTTTCCTGGCCTTGTCGATTGCCATTTTCATGGCCTTGATGGCGGCCGGCTGGCCCATGCCGTCGTTGTTGTCCAGGAGGGCCGAAACCGGGGTTTCCTTGACGACCGTGATTTCCGCCATCGGCTTGATGCGTCCGATCTTCATGCCGGTCATGTACATGCCGATGCGTTGGATGCCATGGGATTCGATTCCCAGGCCGTCGGCCGCCAGCATCACCTCGGCGACGTCGGCCGCCTTGTCCGGGGACAAGCCCTTCTTTTCAAAAACCGCCTTGGCAAACCGCTTGAGACTGTCGCATTCGAACCGCTTTCTTTCATCAGGCATCTTTCCGCTCCTTCGCCTTGTCCAACCGCCGTTACGGGGCGGCCTGTTTTGAATATCCCGGGGATCACGCGGGCAGTGAGCCACCAGGCGCGAGAAACGCGCATTGTATGCCAATTCCGCTCCGGAGACAAGTTTTTTTTCCCTCGGCGTTCGGCGGCGCATTTCCGGGAATTCCCGGCGCAATCTCTTCCCGGCGGCGAACCGCGGACGCCGGGTCGGGGCATAATTTCGGGACGCCCCGCCGGGGCGTCCCGCAGGCCGCAAGCCGGAAATGTGCGCCGCGCCCTTCGCTGTCAGGCCGTTTTCGCCTCCAGGACGACGTCGACCTCCACCGGCTCGTCCAAGTCGTTGGCGAGAGGACGGGTTGCCCGCGGATGGCTGGAATCGTAAATCCGGCGCATCTCCCCGGAGGTGATATGGGTGTAAATCTGGGTGGTGGAAATGTTTTCATGGCCCAGAAGTTCCTGCACCACCCGCAGATCGGCGCCGCGCTGAAGAAGGTGGGTGGCAAAGGAATGCCTGAGCGTATGGGGCGACACCTCGCCGGGAAGGCCGGCCATGACCGCGTAGTGCGTAATCATCCGCCTGACCGACCTGGTGGTGAGCCGCTGCCCGCGGAAATTCAGGAACACCGCCTTCGCGTCGATGTCCTGCTGCCAGGCATGCCCGGCCTTGAGGCTCAGATAACTGCCGAGCGCCTCGGCAGCGTAGCGGCCTATCGGATTGATTCGCTCCTTGAGGCCCTTGCCCCGGAGCCGCAACAGGCGGCGATCCATGTCGATGTCCTCGTGGTTCAGACCCACCAGTTCGAAGGAACGCAGACCCGCGGAATAAACAAGCTCGAGCATGGCCCGATCGCGGCTGCCGGCAAAAGCGCCTTTGTCCGGCGCGGCCAGCAGGCGCTCCATCATGTCGATAGTGAGGAAAACGGGGATTTTCTTGTCCGGTTTGGGCGTGCGGACGGTACGGGCGGGATTGATCTCGACGTGTCCCCGCCGCTGCTGAAACTTGTAGAAGCTGCGCAGGGCGGCGATTTTCCTGGCCACCGTCTGACGGGAAACCCCCTTCTCGGACAAGGCCGCCATGAAGGAACGGATGCGGGCATGATCCACTTTGTCCGGGAAAATTTCCCCCAGGCCGATGTCCTTGAGATATTCCACGAACTGGGCCAGGTCGACGCCGTAATTGCGGCCCGTGTGTTCCGACATGTTCCGCTCGCTGGTCA
>JAITKH010000271.1 GCA_031278535.1 Planctomycetota bacterium
GATCGTTATGAGGATGATGTATTCCGCGGAAAAGCCCATCAGCATCGCGATGAGGTCCTGGGGGATGAAATGGTAGGTGATGGTCCAGGAGAACAGGGACACGCCCCCGACGATAAAGAGCAGCACGCCGCTCTCCACGCCGACATCGATCAATATCGCCGGGATGTCGCGGAGACGCAACGTTTTCGACATGCCGGCAAGAAGGGCGCTGTAGATGACCGCAACCAGGGCGGCCTCGGTCGGAGTGGTGATTCCGGTGACGATGGCGCCGAGAACGATGGCCGGAGAAAGAGCGGGAAGGATGCCCTCCTTCAGGCGTTTTATGACCTCCGCTCGCGAGGGCTTCCCTTCCCGGGGATAATTCCTTCGCACCGCCACGACATAGGACGCAAGCATCAGTACGATTGCCATCAATACGCCGGGGACGGCGCCACCGACAAACAACCGGCCGATGGACACTCCCGCCAGGCCGCCATAGATGATCATGGGGATGCTGGGCGGAAAGATGGGGCCGATGACCGACGAGGCGGCGGTGATGGCGGCGCTGAATTCCGGATCGTAGCCGCGGCTGTTCATGGCCTTGATCTCTATTTCCCCAAGACCGGACGCGTCGGCGACCGCCGAGCCGGACATGCCGGCGAAGATCAGGCTGGCCAGGACGTTGACGTGCGCCAAGCCGCCGCGAATGCGGCCAACAAACAATTCGGCGAGATTGAATATCCTGTCCGTTATTTTGCCGGCGTTCATGATCTTGCCGGCCAGAACGAACAGGGGGACGGCCAGCATGGTGAAGCTGTCCACCCCGGCGACAATGTTCTGCGGTATCGCCGTGAGCGGGATCAGGCCTATTCCCTCCGCCGCCAGCAGGACAATGGCCGTTCCAATCAGGCTGAAGGCTATGGGCATTCCCATCAACAGGGTGCCGAACAGGACAATCAGCATCAAGCCGATCATTGCCCGCCCTCCCGGTACAAGCGGATAGCCTCACGTATGGAATCCGCGCCGGCGGCGATCATCATCAGGCTGGATATGCCCAGGGGCAGGTAGATATATCCCAAGGGAATGGAAACGGCGGGAAGGGTGGATGTCATGGTGGAATTGAACAGGGAAAATGTGAACCAGGAGCAAATCAGGAGGATGGCGACGACAAGGACATGCACCGCCAGCGACATGATCAGTCTCGGCGTCCGGGAAAGGGCTTGCGGAAGCATGTCGACGGCGACATGCATGTTTTTCCGCGTTCCTATGAAGGCTCCGAAAAAGACCGCCCAGATGAAGGCGAATTTGCACAGCGTATCCGTCCATGCCAGCGGACGGACAAAGACGTAACGGAACGTCACCTGCAGGAGCATGGAAACTATCACGACCAGCATGCTCACTCCCGTAACCCAGGCGCTTGCCGTCTCCAGTTTGTCCATAATGCCTTTCATGGCGTTTTCCTCGAATGCGGACTGTTCACGCGCCGCGGTACCGGCCGCGCCTGGCGGGACGGCGCGATTATATTTCCATGAGTTCCACCGGGATCTTGATCAATGCCTTGCGGCAGGTTTTGATTCCGGCGAAGCACTCGGTCTGGTGGTAGTCAGCCGGCGTAAGGATGGCGGCCAACCCCGGGAGCATGGCCAGGGGAAACTCGCCCGGCAGGGAGAGGCCTTCGTAAAAACAGACGTCGTCCCGGGCCAGCCGATCCTCCGTAACTTTTGTCCCTTCCGGCAGGCTCCGGCAGCAATAGATTATTTCCGCGCCGTCAAGGACCACCTGGATGTCAACCATCCTGACGTGCGATTCGTACCGGCGCTTCTCTCTCGCCGCCGGTTCGTATTTCTTGAGAATGGCAAACATGCCATTGCCGAGATCATGCGTCCCGTCGGCGAGTCCATGCGCCTTTTCGCTTATGAATTCCAGCGCCTTCCCAATCGGCCGGCAGGTGCCGGCGCTCCGCCGGAAATGCTGAATGTCGAAATAGATCACCGTATTCTCCTAACAAACGCCGCGTCGGCAGAATGCCTTCAGGCAATGACGGCCATCGGCCGGATCGGCGAACCGGATCCGTCCTTGATGGCGAGCGGCTGGCAAATGAAATAACACCGGCTCGGTAGAACGGCCAGATTGTCAAGATTTTCCACGATGGGGATATTGTTTCCCAAGAGAGCCCGGTGGGCCGGATGTCCCTGGTGGGTCGACGCCTCGATGGATAGGGTGTCGCACCCGGCCATACCGATTCTCCGGTCGACCAGCAACTTGGCGGCGTCCCCTCCAAGGCCGGGGAAATCTCTCTGGAAGGGCAGATGGTCCGGCATCAATTTCCATAACTTCGCCCAACCGAAATTGAATAGGACGATGTCCCCCCTATTCAGTCGCCCGTGTGTATTTTCCCAATCCAGGATATGATTCGGCGTCGCCGCTTCCCCCTTGTCCAAAGTTTCCAGGTTCAGGACGGCGCAGGGGCCGAAAAAAACCTTCAGCGGAAGTTCATCAATGCAGATGCGGTATTCGCCGGCATTGAAAAAATGCACCGGGGCATCGACGTGCGTACCGTTGTGCTCGTGCATTATGAATTGGTTATGGGTGGTCAGATCGCCCTTGTCTGGGGAACTCCAGGGCATTTTATAAAAACGCGAGTGCGCCGGTACGCCGGGCATGTCCTCCTGGAGGACATGGCCCAGATCGACAATCCTGGCGTTGGAGAGCAACGTGGCCAGTTGAGACAGGCGATCCATATCCGCGCTCCTGTGTGGTCAAGGCCGATCATGCTCCGATCCAGCCGGCGGGCCAAAGAATCAATTGCGGGAAAACCAGTATCAATGCCATGCAGGCGATGGTCGCTACAAGAAACGGAATCAAAGCCACGGCTCCCCGCATCAAGGGCAATTTCATGATGTCGCAGGCAATATACAGGCACATGCCCACGGGCGG
>JAITKH010000397.1 GCA_031278535.1 Planctomycetota bacterium
CCCGGGACACTCCCACCACACCCAGTACGATCTCAGGAATGTTTTTCATGATGCGTGCCATAATGGTTTCTCCAAACATGAAACCGCCGTACTCGTTCCGTCCGGCCAGCATTGGAACCGGCCGTGTTTTACCTGCCCTTCAATCGGTGTTTGAGAAGTTGTTGGACGCTTATGAACAGGAAGAGAAGCGAACCGATGAAGATTTTTGCCCACCAGTTGTTGAGACTGCCCTGGAAAGTGATGAGAGATTGAATGGTACCTAGAATAAGTACTCCCATAAGAGTGCCGGCCACCCAGCCCACGCCGCCGGTGAGCAGGGTGCCGCCGATGACTGCCGCCGCAATGGCGTCCATCTCCAGGCCGACGAAAGAGGAGGAATTGCCGGACTGCATATAGAAGGTCACCACGCAGCCTGCGGCGGTGGCGCAGAATCCGGACAAGGCATAGACCATGATCTTGACCCGATCCACCGGCACTCCCATGAGCCTGGCCGAAATCTCGTTGGAGCCGATGGCATAAACATTCCTGCCGAATCGGGTGAAGGCGGCAAGCAGGGTGCCGCCGATGATGAACAGTATCAGGCATTGGGCGGTGAAGGGAATCCGAACCACCGCCCTTCCCACTTTGGCCACGGGGATGGCCAGCCCGCGGATGGTCTCGGAATAGAAGGAGTGCTTGATGGCCAGGGATATGTCATTGATGATGAACCCCGTCCCGCGCGCAAAAAACATGCCGGCGAGAGTTACCAGGAAGGGCGGCAGGTTGAAACTGGAGATGAACCAGCCCTGGATCGCCCCGAACAGCAATCCCAACATCAGGGCGAAAGTCATGGACAGCAGGGGATGCATGCCATCCTGAACGGTCTGAGCGATAAAAATGGTGGTGAAGGCGATGACCGAAGCGACCGACAGATCGATTCCGCCCGAGATGATGACAAAGGTCATGCCCACCGCCGTCACGCCGACGAAGGCGTTGTCGCCGAACAGGTTGATGAATACCCGAAGGGAAAGGAAATTGTTGAAGAAATAGCCTCCCGCCGCCAAAAGCAGTCCCAGCACGAGGGCGGTGATGATCAGGGGCAGATACCGGCTGTTCATGCTGTTCCCCTTCGGCCAATAAACAGGCGGCGTACCCGTTCCGACTGTAACAGGCATACGGCCAGGATTACCAGCGCCTTGGGGACGGGTGCCACCACCGGCGATACATCCTTGGCGTACATGGTGGTGGTCAGGGCTTGAATAAGCAGCGCTCCCGCCACCGAGCTGGCCAGATAGAAGCGGCCGCCGGTCATGGCGGTGCCGCCGATGACCACCGCCATGATGGCGTCGAGTTCCAGGGTAAGGCCGATGTTGTTGGCGTCGGCGGAACGGATGTTCGAAGTCTGCACCAGCCCGGCGACGGCGGAGCAGAAACCGCAGAATACATAAACCAGGAATTTCAAGGTGCGAGCGGAAACTCCGGCCCGGCTCGAGGCGACTTCGTTGTCACCCACCGCTTCAATAAGAAACCCCAGCGCCGTTCCCCGGGTCGTGATCCAGGTTGCAATCAGCATAAGAAGCATGAGCAGGAACGGTACGGGGACGAGGAGAAAAGCATTGCCGATCGACGTCAGGATCGGGTTGTTGAAGATGATGATCTGGCCGTCGGTGACAAGCTGGGCGACACCTCGTCCGGCCACCATGAGAATGAGGGTTGCCACCATGGGCGGAATGCCCATGACCGCCACCAGGAACCCGTTCCACATTCCGGCAGCCAACCCGGCTGCCAGTGCCGCCGCGATGCACGCCGCCGGCGAAACGCCCAACTGCACCGACAAGGTGGCCATCATCGCGCCGGCGATGGCCATGACCGCGCCCACCGACAGGTCGATGCCGCCCACGGCAATGACCAGGGTCATGCCGATTGCCAATATTCCGACCTTCGAGGCATGGTTGAGGATATCAATGGGCACTCCGTATAATTGCGGCACCGGGATGCCGAAGAAAGAACCTTCGCGCAGTTCCAGCCGGTAAAATTGCTGGGTGAAAAAGAGATTGAACAGCAGAAGGCAGGCAAGGGCCAGGAGCGGCCAGAATGCCACGTTGCGGGAACGCCGGGTCCCATACAGGAACACCACCATCGCCAGCCAGAAAATGATAATGCCGACAATCCTCATTGAACAGCCTCCTTCACCGCGTCCTCTGTCGCCTGGGAGGCGATGACATGGAGGATGTTTTGCTCCGACAGGTTGTCTCCGGAGAGTTCGGCGATCTTTTCCCGGTCGCGCAGTACGATGACCCGGGAACTGTTCCGAACCACTTCATCCAGCTCGGAACTGATGAGGAGGAGCGACATTCCCTCCTCCCGCAATTTCTGGATAAGTTCCTCGATTTCCGCCCTGGCTCCCACGTCGATTCCGCGGGTGGGCTCGTCAAGGATGAGGAGACGCGGATGTACCGCCAGCCAACGGGCTATAATCACCTTCTGCTGGTTGCCGCCCGAAAGGTTCTTGAGTTGCTGTTCCCTGGACGGCGTTTTGATGTCGAGCGCCTTGATAAACTGATCGGCTATCTCGTTGGCCTTGCGCGGCGGGATTTTCCGCCAGGGGCCGAGTTTCGCCTGCATGGCCAGGATGATGTTTTCCCGGAGGGACAAGTTGGGGATAATTCCCGAGAACTTGCGATCTTCCGTCAGCATTGCAAAACCAAAACGCATGGCCATGGCCGGCGATTCGGGGCGCGCCTTCCTGCCGTCGATCTCCATCTCGCCCGAGTCGGCGGCGTCGACGCCGAACAACAGGTTGGCAATCTCCGAGCGGCCGGACCCGAGAAGTCCGGCCAATCCCGTCACTTCTCCCTCCTTGAGATCGAAGTCTATCGGATTGATGGAACCCTTGCGGCCGAGGCGGCGGGCGCTGACCACGGTTTTTCGCCCTGAAGCGGTGGTGACGGCGACACGCTTTTCCAGTTTTTTCACTTCGTCTACGTTCTTGCCCACCATCTTGGACACCAGTTCCAGGCGGGGCAGGGAAGCGGCCGGAAATTCCCCCACCAACTCGCCGTTCCTGAGGACGGTGATGGTGTCGGAGACCCGGTATACCTGATCGAGGAAATGGGTGACGAAGACGATGCCCATGCCCTGTTCCCGGAGATTCCGCATGATGCGGAACAGTTCTTCCGCCTCCGCTTCGTCAAGACTTGAGGTGGGCTCGTCAAGGATGAGAATCCTGGCGTCGATGTCAAGGGCGCGGGCGATGGCCACCATTTGTTGAACGGCGATGGAGCAGTCCGACAACTGGGCGTCAAGGTTTATCCGGAACTTGAGGTCCAGCCTGTCCAGCGCTTTTCTGGCTCGTTTCCACACCCTGCCCCAGCGGATGATCCCGGCGAACCGGTCTTCGCGGCCGAGGCAAATGTTTTCCCTGACCGTGAGATGGGGGATGAGGTTTACTTCCTGGTAGACGGTTGAAATCCCGCAGGATTCGGCTTCGCGCGGACTGGCGGGGGCAATCGCCTTGCCCTCCACGGACATGGCGCCGCCATCGCCGGGATGGACTCCGGTCAACACCTTGATCAGGGTTGACTTGCCGGCCCCGTTTTCGCCCATCAGGGCATGGATCTGGCCGCGGCGCAAAGCGAAATTAACGTTCTTCAGCGCCTGGACGCCGGGAAATGTCTTGTTGATGCCGCGCATTTCCAGAAGCGTTTCGCCGGACATGCCCGTCCTCCAAATTTTCCTTCGGGGAACGCCTCCCCTCTGAAACCGGAGGGGAGGCGGATGCATTGCGGCTTAGTAGAGGGAACGGCGCCATGGCAGCAGGGCCGCGGCACAGTAATAGTCGTACGTGCCTTCGTTCGAATAAACACTCGAGGGAAGTTCCTTGCCGGCGACGAGATCTTCGACCATATCGTAGAATTGGGGACCGATCAACGGGTTGCATTCAACGGTGCAGTGCATCTTGCCCTGGGCGATGGCCTCGAAAGCGTCGGCAATGGCATCGACGCCGATGATGAGGCATTCCTTGCCGGGATTGATGCCGGCCTCTTCCATAGCCTGGATGGCGCCGAGCACCATGTCGTCATTGTGTCCATAGATGATCTTGGTTTCGGCCTTGGACCATTCCGGCGACTTGATGAAGGCTTCCATGACTTCCTTGCCCTTGGCGCGGGTGAAATCGCCGGATTGGGATTTGACGATGTTAAGCTTTGGATACTGGGCGATGACCTCCTCGAACCCTTTTTTGCGGTCGATGGCCGGTGCGGCCCCGACGGTGCCGACCAATTCGAATACCTCGCCCTTGGCTTCGCCGTATTTGGCCTTCAATTCGCGCACCAGCCAATTGCCGGAGTTCTTGCCTTCGTCAATAAAATTGGAACCAATGAAGGAGACATAGAGGCTATCGTCGGAGGTGTCGACGGTGCGATCGGCGAGAATCACCGGAATGCCTGCCTCCTGGGCTTCGCGGAGGATGGGTTCCCAACCGGAATTGACCACCGGCGGGAGACCGATGACGTCAACTCCCTGGGCGATAAACGATTGGATCGCCTTGATCTGGTTCTCCTGTTTCTGCTGCGCGTCGGAGAAGATGAGCTTGATGCCGCGTTTCGCCGCCTCTCCCTTGATGGAATCGGTGTTGGCGGTGCGCCACATGCTTTCCGCCCCCAACTGGGCGAAGCCGACCGTGATTTCGCCCGCCACCGCATCCAGTCCCAGCGCCAGGACCATCATGAATGCCAATCCCTTTCTCATGTCGCTCTCCTCGCAAAAAAGTCCCGAAAATCAAAACCACCCGAATGAATTGCTAACGAACCGCCGGAAGCACCAATGTCGGGGATATGCCGTCATTTTCCTGGCGCCGGCATCGGAGAAACCATACAATATGCTTTGATTCCTTGGTGCCTCCTGATTTCCCTCGCGCACCTGCCAATTGTCCGGAGACGGAGACATGAACGGCGACGAGGTTCTGGTAAAATACTTCAACTTCAGGCACGAACCTTCCTGCGGTTCACGCTGCGTCGATCTGGGCCGTATCTTCAGTGCTCCCAATACGTCCTATCCCCCCTATCCGGAAAAACTTCCGCCCGTATACCAGGAAGTTACCGCTGGCCGCCGGATTGATGAATTGCACCTGGTCTATGTTGATTCGGGTTCCGGTTGGTATGCCAACGAATCCGGCGATCGTTTCAGGGTTGCGGCCGGCACCGTCCTTCTCCTATACCCGAATTACTATCATGCCTATGCCCCCGACGCTGATCGGGGATGGAGCGAATATTGGGTTGGTTGTACCGGATCCTATCCAGACTGGTTGATCAAGGAGAACGCCTTTGCAAACAAGAATTCGTTGACGCGGGTCGGATTCTGCCAGGGTCTCGGCAACGATTTCCGGCAACTCTGCGCCCTTGCCGACTCCAAACACCCACCGGCCATCAAGTCGCAACTTCTCGGCGGCGCCATCAACCGCCTGCTCGGCCGGATGCTTGTTTTGCAGAACCGCTCATCTTCCGCCGAAATGGCGAACGGACGGACGGCACAAAAATTGATCGAGTATCTGGACTCCCGTATCGAGGCCGACATCGACATGTTAGAACTGCGGGAAATGGCCGGTATGCGTTATGACAAGCTTTCCCGCATATTCCAGAATGCAATCGGCATGACGCCGCACCAGTACTATCTGGACAAGAAAATCAAGTCAGCCGTCAACCTCTTGCGCTCGGGCCTGTCGGTAAAGGAGACCTCCCGCCGTCTCTGCTTTGAGTCGCCCTATTATTTTTCCCGTATCTTCAAGAAAAAAACCGGCGCTTCGCCACTGCAATACAAGCGATAGGATTCGGTGCCCGGCCGTAACTGACAAGGTCTGAATTTCTCTTCCCGATGGCTGCGTTCTTGCATCAGTATACCGCCGCCCGTTTTTCGCACAATACATTTATTGATTTATTGCATGCACTTTTTCCATTTTTTTCGATCCCGGTGCAATTCATGTCCGGAAGACTGGAAACCGCCGGCTCCGGTTCCGGCGGAATTGCGGGAACGAGAAATTTTTATTGCACAATATATTGAATCTAAACTACTTGAGAAATCACCGGGAAAAATTCAAATAGCTGCTTGACAAAAAGCGAAGTGCCGTTACAATGTCACAACAATCAATATGTGAAATTTATATATCATAGCATGAGAATCATATGAGAACGGTTTTGTCTCTCCTCTTCCGCGCCGATCCAGGCGCAAACGTTGGGGGTGGCGCCATGGAAAAGATTGATGGAAGCATTCGATTGGTGGAAAGGCTGTTGATCTGCGGCGCATTCATTGTCATGGTCCTGGTGACCTTCGCCCAGGTTGTCGCCCGATTCATTTTTCGCGACCCGATTTCCTGGACCGAAGAACTGGCCAGGTTCCTGTTCGTTTGGATAACATTGATAGGATCCGCCCACGCCATCGCCTTTGGCAAGCACTTTCGCGTCGATTTTCTGATCGGCCGGTTTTCGCCGGCGCTGCAAAAAAGGATTGAATACGCCATTGTCGCCTTTGTATTCGCTTTTGCGTCAATTATGATCGCTTATGGCTGCTCCGTCAGTTGGCGCACCCGTTTCCAAATATCGCCGGCGCTGGAACTGCCCATGAGTTATCCCTACCTGTGCATTCCCGTTGCCGGCCTGTTCATCGTCATCCATCTCGTTTCCGGGCTTTTCGCCGGCGCCAAGGCCGCTTCGGGCGCCGGGGGAGGGCATGCGGAATGATAACATTCATCATCGTCTCCATATCCGTCCTTCTGCTGCTGGGAATGCCCGTCGCCTTCGCCATCGGCCTCGGTTCCGCCGGCGCAATCATCTTCTTCACGAAAACGCCCCTCCTGGTCGTGATCCAGAAGATGTTTGCCCAGCTCGACTCCTTCCCGCTTTTGGCGGTGCCCTTTTTCATCCTTGCCGGAACGCTCATGGATCGCGGCGGCATTTCCCGGAAACTCATCGATTTTGCCATGACACTGATCGGGCACATCCGGGGCGGTCTGCCTATGGTGTCCACCCTGGCGGGAATGTTCTGTGCCTCCATCTCCGGTTCCGCGCAAGCCAGCACCGCCGCCATCGGATCCGTGCTCATCCCCTCCATGAAGGAGAAAGGATACCACGGCGGTTTTTGCGCCGCCGTTATGGCCACCTCCGGTTCCATCGGGGTCATCATTCCTCCCAGCATCCCCATGGTCATATTCGCCCTGACCGCCAATGTCTCCATCGGTCGCATGTTTTTCGGCGGATACATTCCCGGTCTTCTGATCGGCCTTTCCCTGATCGGACTGTCCTATCTTTTTGCCCTCAGCCACAACTATCCCACCGAGTGCAAGGCCACCAACACCGAGCGCCTGCGGGCGTTCAGGGAATCGTTCTGGGCCTTCGGCATGGCGGTCATCATCATGGGTGGCATCCTCTTCGGAGTGTTCACCGCCACCGAGGCGTCGGTGGTCGCCGTGGTATACGCGGTGATTGTCGGCATGTTCATCTACAAGAATTTACGGATTGTGGATATTCCCGAAGCCTTGATCCAGAGCGGAATCATAACTGGCATCTGCATGTTCTGCGTTGCGACCACGGCCATCCTCGGGTGGCTTATCACCCGCGAGCAATTGCCGGCGAAGGTCGCCGCCGCCATGCTGGAGATCACCGCCAATCCGGCCTACATCCTCCTCATGATTAACGTCATCTACCTCTTCGCCGGTACCATTCTCGATACCACGCCGGCGATATTGCTGCTGGTTCCCATTTTCCTCCCCCTGGTCACCAGCCTCGGCGTCGACCCCACCCTGTTCGGAGTCATGACCGTGATCAACCTGGCCATCGGCATGTGTACGCCGCCGGTCGGGGTGACCCTGTTCGTGGCCTGCAGTCTGGCGAACGAGCCGATCAGCAAGGTCATAAAGACTCTGACGCCCTATATCGCTGTGATGGTCGCGGTGTTGATGCTTATCACCTATGTTCCAGACATTGTCCTGTGGATACCCGATCGCCTGATGCCGGAATAGGGGCCACGCGATTCAATCGGGAAGTTCTCTCGTTTTTTTTGAGCAGGAGGGATTGTTATGAAGCTTGGTTTCATTGCCCGCGTCATGGCGGCGGTGTTCGCGGTCGCCGGGATCGCTCCGGCGGCGGAATTCGAGTTCCAGTTCGGCGGCGGCCTTTCCGAGGAGCATCCCCATACCATCGCCCACCGCCATTTTGCGAAACGGGTCGAGGAACTGACCGGAGGCCGGGTCAAGATCGAGGTGTTTCCCAGCAACCAATTGGGGGCCGAACGCGAACGCATCGAGGCTCTACAAATGGGTACGCTCGACTTTACCAAGGTCATGACCTCCGTCCTGGCCAATTTCATGCCGGAAATGAATGTTTTCAGTCTTCCCTACCTCTACAAGGGGAATGCCCATTTCCAGGCGGTTATCAAGAGCGACATTTGCAAAGATATGGTAAAGGGCCTGGAAAAAGTTGGCATAAAGGGCATCGCCTGGTATTTCGCCGGCAATCGCTGCATCTATAATTCCAGACGCCCGGTGAACACTCCCGGCGATATGAGAGGCCTGAAAATCCGCGTTCCCGAGAATCCGGTGATGATCGACACCATCAACGCCATGGGCGGTACCGGCGTTCCCGTCAACCTGGCGGAGATATACACTTCCATTCGTACCGGAGTTGTGGACGGCGCGGAAAATTCCACGCTGTTCTATTACGAGCAGAAGCACAGCGAGGTCGCCAAATTCTATTCCTACACCAATCACATGGTTGACACCAATATCGCCATCATGTCCCTGGAATCCTGGAATCGCCTCCCCGAGGACTGCCAAAAGGCTGTCGAACAGGCCGGTCGCGAAACCGAGGAGTTCCTTTTTTCCAAATGGCTGGAAATCGAGGCCGACTTCAACAAAAGGCTGGAGGAGCAAGGCATCGCTTTCAATCAGGCCGACGTGGACGCTTTCCGCGAGGCTTGCAGGCCGGTGTGGCAAAAACACGGTTCGCGCCTTCCCGCCGGGTTGATTGATTCCATCCTGAATATCAAGTTTTGACGACGGTTTTTTTGGCGGCGGGCCGCCCCGTCCGACCGGGCGGGGCGGCCTTTCGCTTGCCGGAGGCGGCATGGCAACGGGAAACGTCAGGCTGATTGACAGGGTCATGCGGATTCTGCATTTTCTCGCCAGGAACCCGGAGGGCGCCGGCGTTGCCGAACTTGCCGTCGCCGTCGATTTGCCGACGGCGACGGTCTACCGCATCCTGGCAACGTTATGCGCGCACAGGGCGGTTTGC